>CAZIZD010000093.1:0-13100 GCA_964543615.1 uncultured Alcaligenaceae bacterium
GCCTCGCGCGGCGGGGCGCGGCACTCGTGCTGCTGTTCGCGGCCGCCTTCATGCCATCGCTCACGGCGGGGGCGGCGGACGACGAGCTCGTCACCCTCAACTTCGTCAACGCCGACATCGACGCGGTGGTCAAGGCCGTGTCCGAGATCACCGGCCGCAACTTCGTGCTCGACCCCAAGATCAAGGGCACGGTGAACATCATCTCGGCGCGGCCCGTGCCGAAGAGCCTCGTCTACCCCACGCTCCTTTCCGCGCTGCGCTTGCAGGGCGTGGCCGCGGTCGAGGCCAACGGCGTGACCAAGCTCGTGCTCGAGACCGAAGCCAAGATGCACGGCATGAACGTGGGAGCGGGCGGTGCGGGCGACCAGCTCACGACGCGCGTCATCACGCTGCGCCACGAGTCGGCGCAGCAGATGGTCAACGTCCTGCGCCCCATCATCACGCCCAACAACACGATCGCGGCGTTCCCGGGGACCAATGCGCTCGTGATCACCGATTACGCCGAGAACATGCGGCGCATCGAGAAGATCGTCGCGTCGCTCGACCAGCCGCCGGCGGGCGAGCCCATGCTGGTGACGCTCAAGCACGCGTCGGCGATCGACCTCGTGCCGCTGGTCAATCGGCTGCTCGGCGCGGAGAGCGGCACGGGCGGAGCGGCCGGGCAGGCCGCGGATCCGCAGCAGCGCGTCGCGATCGTGGCGGATCCGCGCAGCAACAGCGTGATGCTGCGCTCCGAGAACCCCTCGCGCGCCGCACGCGTCAAGGCGCTGGTCGAGCAGCTCGACACGCCGGGGCGTCCGGGCGGCAACATCTTCATCGTTTACCTCAAGAACGCAGAGGCCGCGCGCGTCGCGCAGACGCTGCGCGCGCTGATGTCCGGCGGCAGCGACACACCGGGATCGACGACGCAACCCTCCGCGATCGGCAACACGCTCACGGGCGCGTCGGGGTCGCAGCCGGGGCAGGGACAGCAGCAGCCCACCGCCGCGTCGCAGCCGTCGGGCAACAACCCGTTCACCGGGGCGTCGGGAGCGGGCGGGCAGCTCTCGGGCGGACTCACCATCCAGGCCGACGTCCAGAACAACGCGCTGATCATCATGGGTCCCGAGCCCCTCTACAACAACCTGCGCGCGATCATCGAGCGGCTCGACGTGCGGCGCGCGCAGGTGTTCGTCGAGGCGTTGATCGTCGAGGTGGCGGCCGACAAGGCCGCACAGTTCGGCATCCAGTGGCAGTTCCTCGGCGGGCTCGGCAAGGACGGGGTGCAAGGCTTCGGCGGCACGAACTTCGGCCAGCGCGACAGCGGCAACAACATCGTCGCGGGCGCGATCAACCTGTCCTCGCTCGGACAGGGCCTCAACGCCGGCATCATCAACGGCACGGTGTCGATTCCCGGTATCGGCCTCATCACCAACCTCGCCTTCCTCGCGCGCGCGCTCGAGCAATCGGTGGGCGCCAACATCCTCTCCACACCCACGCTCCTCACGCTCGACAACGAGGAGGCGCGCATCATCGTCGGCCAGAACATCCCGCTCGTGACGGGGCAGTACGCGACGACCGGCGGCAACTCGACGGTGCAGCCGTTCCAGACCATCGAGCGCAAGGACATCGGCGTGCTGTTGCGCGTGAAGCCGCAGATCACCGAAGGCGGCGCGATACGGCTCGTGATCTACCAGGAGGTGTCGCGCATCGATGCGACCGTGTCGACCACGACCAACGGCCTCGTGCTGTCCAAGCGTGCGATCGAGTCGTCGGTGGTGGTGGACGACACGCAGGTCGCGGTGCTGGGCGGACTCATCCAGGACAGCTTCGCCGACGGATCGGATCGCGTTCCGGTGCTGGGCAACCTGCCTTTCGTGGGCGCGCTCTTCCGCTACGACACGCGCAGCCGGCAGAAGGTGAACCTCCTGATCTTCCTCAAGCCCACGGTGGTGCGCACCGATGCGCAGGGCAAGGCCATCACCAACGAGCGGTACGAGTACATCATGAAGCAGCAGCTCGACAGCCGTCCCGAGTACCGCTACTTCTGGAACGACCAGACCGCGCCCGTGCTGCCGCCCATCGGCGAGACGCCGGGCACCATCCAGGGCGCGATGCCGAGCAACGTGACGCAGCCCGGCGCGCCGCCGCCTCCCATTCCGCCGACGTGGCCGCTGGGGCCGCCGGTCGGGACGCCCCCGGCGATGCTTCAGGTGCCAGTGCCACCGGGCGCGCCTCCCGAAGCGCCCAAGTAGCGTCCTCGCGAGCGTGGGGGCACACATGAGTTTCACCGCGCAGATTCCCTACGCGTTCGCACGGACGCACGGCGTCCTCGCGTCGGGCACCGAGGGCGACGCCGTGGTCGTGATCCTGCGGCCGGACGCGACGCCTGACGGCGTGATCGAGATCCGCCGCGTATTGCAGCGTCCTCTCGTCACGCGCAGCGTCGACGCCGAGACGTTCGCGTTCGAGCTTGCACGCGCCTACAACCAGACGGCCACTGCCGCCTCGGTCGTGGGCGACCTCGCGCGCGAGAACGACCTGGCAAGGCTCATGCAGGACATGCCGGTCAGCGAGGACCTGCTCGACAGCAGCACGCAGGCGCCGGTGATCCGCATGATCAACGCGCTCTTGCTGCAGGCGCTGCGCGAGCGCGCGTCCGACTTGCACTTCGAGCCCTACGAGCAGCGGTCGGTGGTCCGTTTCCGCGTGGACGGCGTGCTGCGCGACGTGATCGAGCCGCCGCGCGCGCTGCATGCGGCGCTCGTGTCGCGGCTCAAGATCATGGCGAGCCTCGACATCGCCGAGAAGCGATTGCCGCAGGATGGCCGCATCTCGCTCAAGCTCGGCGATCGGCAGGTCGACGTGCGCGTGTCCACGCTGCCCACGGGCTCCGGCGAGCGCGTCGTGCTGCGCCTGCTCGACAAGGAGGCTGCGCGCCTCGATCTCACCGCGCTCGGCATGAGCGACGTCGCGCTCGCGGCGATCGACGGCCTCATCCGCGAGCCGCACGGCATCGTGCTGGTCACGGGACCCACCGGTTCCGGCAAGACGACGACGCTCTATGCCGCGCTGTCGCGCCTGCCGCGCGGGTCGGTCAACATGATGACGGTGGAGGATCCGATCGAGTACGCGCTCGACGGCGTCGCGCAGACGCAGGTCAACCCGCGCATCGAGCTCGATTTCGCGCGCGCGCTGCGCGCGATCCTGCGCCAGGACCCGGACGTGATCATGATCGGCGAGATCCGCGACCTGGAGACCGCGCAGATCGCGGTGCAGGCGTCGCTCACGGGCCATCTCGTCCTCGCCACGCTGCACACCAACGACGCGGCCAGTGCGGTCACGCGTCTCGCCGACATGGGTGTGGAGCCTTATCTTCTCGCGTCGAGCCTGCTCGGCGTGCTGGCGCAGCGGCTCGTGCGCACGCTGTGCCCCGTCTGCAAGGCGCCGCGCGACGCGTCGCCGGGCGAGGCCAGGATCCTCGCCGGCCTCGGGCTCGCGCAAGGGACGCTGCACGACGCTGCTGGATGCCCCGAGTGCAACCAGACCGGATTTCGCGGACGCACCGGCGTGTACGAGCTCCTGCTGGTCGACGATGCGATACGTCGCGGCATCCACGACGGCGCGGACGAGCTCGCCATGCGCAACGCGGCCGTGCGCGCGGGCATGACGAGCCTGCGTCGCGACGGCGCGCGATGGATCGCGAGTGGCGCCACGTCCCTCGCGGAGCTCGTGCGCGTCACGCGGGAATGAGCGCCCCCACGCTCGCGGCAACACCAGGGGCGCCGCTCGCTGCCCCCCGAGGGGGCGCTCCGGTCCCTCGGGGCGGCCCTTCCGGACCGGCGCGTCCGGGACCGAGGCCCTAGCCCTTCATGTCCGCATTCCACTGGGAAGCGGTCGACGCGCAGGGGCGCCTGAAGCAGGGCGTCCTGGAGGCCGACAATGCACGCGCGGTGCGCGACCAGTTGCGTGCCGGCGGCCTCACGCCCACCGCCGTCGACGAGTCCGTTGCGCGCAGCGACACGTTCGCGAGCGTCCGCCTGCCCGCGCCGCTGCTCGCGATGACGACACGCCAGCTCGCCACGCTCACGCTGTCCGGCATGCCACTCGACCAGGCGCTCGCGGCCGTCGCCGAGCAGGCCGACGACGCGCGCGCGGGCAAGGTCGCGGCCGCGCTGCGCACCCACGTCGCCGCGGGCGAGTCGCTGCCGTCCGCGCTCGCGCGCTATCCGCGCACCTTCTCGCCGCTGTATCGCGGACTCGTCGGCGCGGGCGCGGAGACGGGACGTCTTGCCGAGGTGCTCGCGCGTCTGTCGGATTACCTGGAGGCGCGCGAGGCGCTGCGGCAGAAGGTGATCCTCGCGATGATCTACCCCGCGGTCGTGACCGTGATCGCGCTCGGCGTGATTGCGGTGCTGCTCGCGTACGTGGTGCCGCAGGTCGTGTCGGTGTACCAGCAGAGCCGCCAGACGCTGCCCTGGCTCACGCAGGCCCTCATCGCCACGAGCGCCTTCTTCCGGGCGACCGCGTGGTTCTGGCTCGCGGGTGCCGTCGCAGGCGCAACGGCCTTCGGGCTTGCGCTGCGGCGCCCCGCGTTCCGCGCGAAGTGGCATGCGTTCCTGTTGCGCGCGCCGGTCGTCGGCCGCCTGTTGCGCAGCCTCGACACCGCGCGCTTCGCGAGCACGCTCGCGATCCTCACGGCGAGCGGCGCGCCGCTCCTGCGCTCGCTCGACGCGGCCTCCGACGTCGTGCAGCGCATTCCGTTGCGCGACGCGGCGCGGCGCTCGGCCGACCTCGTGCGCGAAGGCGTCGCGCTCTCGCGCGCGCTGCGCGAGCAGAAGGTGTTTCCCCCGGTGCTCGTGCATCTCGTAGCCAATGGCGAGCAAAGCGGCCGGCTGGCCTCCATGCTCGAACGCGCGGCGGACGAGCTCGAGCGCGACGCCGAGCGGCGCCTCGCATGGCTCGCCGCACTCCTGCAGCCGGCGCTGATCGTGGTCATGGGCGCGATCGTGCTCGTGCTCGTGCTCGCCGTCATGCTTCCCATCGTCTCCATGAACCAGCTCATCCGATGAAGACCCTCGCCGCCCTCCTCCTCGCATTCACCTGCAGCGCCTTCGCTCTCGACCTTCCGAAGAAATTCGATCCGGCGCGCGATCCTGCCAAGGACGTCGCTGCCGCGGCGGCGCAGGCCAAGGCACAGGGGAAGCGCGTGCTGGTGGACGTGGGCGGCGAGTGGTGCGCGTGGTGCCACATCATGGACGACTTCATCGCGGCGAATCCCGACGTGCGGTCGCTGCTCGACGCGAGCTACGTGATGGTCAAGGTGAACTGGTCGCGCGAGAACAAGAACGAAGCGTTCCTCGACAAGCTGCCGAAGATCAAGGGCTATCCGCATCTTTTCGTGCTCGACGGCGACGGCAAGCTCGTGCACTCGCAGGACACCGACGTGCTCGAGCAGGGCAGGAGCTACGACAAGCCGAAGTTCCTCGATTTCCTGAGGAAGCACGCAACGCCGCGCAGCGCCTAGCTTCCCTGGAGCGCGTGCCGCGCGAGCGCCCATGCGACGTGCTCGCGCACCAGCGGCGACGGATCGCCGGCCCGCGCGCGCAGCGCCGTGACCACCGCGTCGCTGCGAGGCGCGTTGCCGAGTCCGACGGCGAGGTTGCGCAGCCACCTCTCGTAGCCGATGCGCCGGATCGCGCTCCCGGCAAGTCGCGTATCGAATTCCTCGCGCGTCCACGCAAAGAGCGCAACGAGGCTCGCGCCGTCGAGACCGTTGCGCACCGCGCGGAAATCTTCTTCGGTCGCGACGGGTGCGAAGCGGTTCCACGGGCACGCGATCTGGCAGTCGTCGCATCCGTACACGCGATTGCCGATCGCGGGACGCAGGTCCTCCGGAATCGAGCCTTGGTGCTCGATGGTGAGGTAGCTGATGCAGCGGCGCGCGTCGAGCTCGTACGGGGCGACGATCGCGTTGGTCGGGCACGCCGCGATGCACGCGGTGCACGTGCCGCAATGCGGCGCGACGGCTTGCGTGGGCGGCAGCGGCAGGTCGGTATAGATCTCGCCCAGGAAGAAGTAGGAGCCCGCTTCCCGGGTGAGCAGCAGGGTGTGCTTGCCGCACCAGCCGAGGCCGGCCTTGGCAGCCAGCGCCACCTCGAGCACGGGTCCGCTGTCGGTGAAGACGCGGTAGCCGAACTCGCCCACTTCCTCCGCGATGCGATCGACCAGGCGCGCGAGGCGCGCGCGCATCACCTTGTGATAGTCGCGGCCGAGTGCATAGCGCGCCACGTAGGCGCGCGAGGGATCCGCGAGCGCCGCCGCCGCGTCCACGCCTTCCGGCCGATAGTTCATGCGTGCCGTGACGACGCGAAGCGTTCCGGGAACCAGTTCGGCGGGCCTCGAGCGGGCCGTGCCGTGCCGCGCCATGTAGGTCATGTCGCCGTGCCTGCCCGCCGCAAGCCAGCGTTGAAGGTGCGCCTCGGCCTCGGACAGCTCGGTGTCCGCGATGCCGATCTCCTGGAAACCGAGCTCGCGCCCCCACTGCGCAATCGAGCGTGCGAGGCTCGCGAAGTCTCGGGACGTGCGCGGTGCGCCGGATGAAGTTACGCTCACCGGATGAAGCCTAGCGCAATCGCCGTGCACCTGGCCGACGCCTCGGCGACCGAGCGGGTCGGCGCCGCCCTTGCCTCGGTGCTCGCCGGGGGCATGCTGGTGACCCTCATCGGGGACCTGGGGGCGGGCAAGACCACGCTCGTGCGGGGCCTCTTGCGGGCGCTCGGCTGGACCGGCGCGGTGAAGAGCCCGACCTACACGTTGGTTGAGAATTATGCAGTTTCGAGCTTATACTTGTATCACTTTGATTTTTATCGGTTCGCCGATCCTGAAGAGTGGGAAACCGCAGGCTTGGCCGAATACTTCCGCAGCGACAGCGTGTGCCTCGTCGAGTGGCCGGAACGGGTCGCGGGGCTGCTGCCGCTGCCCGACCTTTCGATTGCTCTCGCGCACGCGGCGGACGGCCGCAACGCGATGCTGTCGTCGAGTTCCGCCGCGGGTGACCGATGCCTCGACGCCGTGACACGTCTCGCGCTTCCCGCTCCGCTTTGAGCGTGAGCCTCGAGCGCCGCCGGCTTTGCCAGTGGATGCTCGTGCCGGCCGCGCAAGCGTTCTCGCCTGCCGCCTGGTCGCAGGCCATCAAGGTGGCCTCGACTCGTCTTTGGCCCGCGCCCGACTACACGCGCATGATCGTCGAGACGAGCGCCCCGCTCACGTACAACGTGCAGTTGCTGGCCGAGCCGCACCGCTTCGTGCTCGACGTCTACGGCGTCGAGGGATCGAGCGAGATCGTCGAGCTGCCTTCGCGCGTGCTGACTTCCGATCCCTACGTGCAGTCCATCCGCGTGGGCAAGCGTCCCGCGGGCGGCACGCGCGTCGTGCTGATCCTCAAGGGCGAGATCAAGCCCGACGTGTTCGCCCTTCCGCCGGTCGGCGAGTACGGTCATCGCCTGGTGCTCGACCTGTACCCGATCATCCCGCTCGATCCCCTCATGGCGTTCCTCGAGGCCGAGGCCAGGAAGGACAAGAAGATCGCCGCGGCGCCGCCTGGTCCCGAGAAGCCGCCCGAGGGCTCGCCCGCGAAGGCGCCCGAGCGCAAGATCACCATCGCCATCGATCCGGGCCACGGGGGCGAGGACCCCGGGGCGATCGGCCGCCGCGGAACGTATGAGAAGAACGTGACGCTCGCGATCGCGCGCAAGCTCAAGGCGCGCATCGACGGTGACCGCAACATGCGCGCGATGCTCACGCGCGACGACGACTACTTCGTTCCCCTCCACGAGCGCGTGCAGAAGGCGCGGCGCGTGCAGGCGGACCTCTTCGTGTCGATCCACGCCGACGCGTTCCGAGAGCCGTCGGCGCGCGGATCGTCGGTGTTCGCGCTCTCCGACTCGGGTGCGACCAGCGCCGCGGCGCGCTGGCTCGCGCAGCGCGAGAATCGCGCCGACCTCATCGGCGGGGTCGATCTCGACCGGCGTGACCCCATGCTCGCGCGCACGCTGCTCGACCTGTCGCAGACCGCGCAGATCAACGACAGCCTCAAGGTGGGACGGCATGTGCTGGACGCCTTCGCCACCCACAATGCCCTGCACAAGAGCACGGTGGAGCAGGCGGGATTCGCCGTGCTGAAGGCGCCCGACATTCCTTCCATCCTGGTCGAGACCGCGTTCATCAGCAATCCGGACGAGGAGCTTCTTCTGCGCAGCGACAAGCACCAGAAGAAGTTCGCCGACTCCATCTACGAAGGCGCGACGCGCTACTTCGCGCGCAATCCGCCGCTCGCCCGTGCGTAAGGCCGTCGCCCTGCTGGTCCTCGTGCTTGCAACGGGCGCGCACGCGCAAAGCATCTACAAGTGCAAGGGGGCGGACGGCCGCGTGACGTACTCGAACCAGCCGTGCGCGGGCGACGGCGAAGCGCTGTCGAAGTCCGGCGTGGCCAAGGGCGCGCCCGCGCCGGCCGCGAATGCGCCGGCGCCCGCCGGGGCGAAGCAGTGCGACAACGGTCCGCTCCTCAAGCCGGTGGTGGCCAAGCTCGACAGCCCGACCACCCCCGACGACGTGCGGACCTTCCTCGCGGACGAGCGATTCCGTCTCGTCCGCTGCGAGTACCTGCGGTTCACGCCGGAACAGCGGCGCGAGCGCGATGCCGCCATGGCCGACGTCGACTCGAAGGATCCGGCCCGCAGGAAGGCGGCGATGGCGCGCATCCTCGCGTTGTACGAAAGGTCCTCCCCCGCCCCGGCGACGCGGTAGAGTTGCGATCATGATTCGCTTCTTCGCCTGGTTCGTGGGCCTGCTCGTCGTGCTGTTCCTGCTCGAGCTCACGCCGCCCGTGCAGAAATACTTCGTGGTCCCGTGGACCAGCATGCTCGCGGCCATCTCGACCTGGCTCGTGACCCTGTTCGACCCCAACGTGGTGGCGAGCGGCAACGTCATGCGCAACACCGTCAACGGCTTCGCGGTCGCGATCGAGGCCGGATGCAACGGCGTCGAGGCGGCCATCGTGCTCATCGCGGCGATGCTCGCGTTTCCGGCGCCGTGGCGTCATCGGTTCATCGGCATCGCGATCGGCATCGCCGCGGTGCAGGTCCTCAACATCGTGCGCGTGATCAGCCTCTTCTACATCGGGCAGTGGGACCTCGCGGTGTTCGAATGGGCGCACCATTACGTCTGGCAGGCGCTGATCATGCTCGACGTGCTGGTCGTCTGGCTCATCTGGGTGCGCCGCGTTCCCGACATGCGCGACGCGCCGCCGCCCGCGCCCCCGGCGCTCGCCGCAGGATGAGCCCGAAGGGCAATCCTTGAACCCGCTCTTCCGGTTCGTGCTGGTGACGCTTGCCTGGTTGCCGCTCGCGTTCGCGGTGTGGTACGTCCTGGCCCCGGTGATCCTCTTCCCGGTGGAAGCCATCGTGCGCGGCCTCGTCGCCGCCTTCTTCCGCGACCTCGTCAACACGATCGAGTCGCAGGGCGGCGTGCTGTCGTTCGTCACGACGCTGCGGCCGGGCGAATCGCGCTCCGGGGGCGTGCTCACCGTCGACGTGAACATGCTCCTTTACGCATTCGGGCTGCCCCTCTTCGTGGCCCTCACGCTCGCGGCGCGCCAGCGCCCGCTGTGGCGGCCGCTACTCGCGGGCTATCTCGCGATGATGCCCTTCGTTGCCTGGGGCGTCCTGGCCGACTTCCTCAAGAACGTCGCGATCACGGCGCCGCCACTCGTCGTGTCGCAGGCGAACTTCGGGGACGTGGGCCGCAACGCCATCGTGTTCGCGTACCAGATGGGTTCGCTCATCCTGCCGGCCGTCGTGCCGGCGGTCGCCTGGGTGCTCACCCACCGAGCATTCCTGACGCAGCTTCGCACGCGCGAGGCTGCGGCGCCCTGAATCTTCGAAGGAGATAGCGCGTGCAGCAGATCGTCGTGATGGTCGTGGTTGCGATTGCCTACGTCGGCCTCTCTTACGTCTCCAAGGCCGTCGCGTACGCGCCGGCCGACGCGTGGACGGTGTGGCTCGCGAGCGGGGTGGTGCTGGGGACGCTGCTCGCGACGACGCGCGATCGCTGGTGGGGCGCACTCGCCGGCGGCTTCGTCGGCGCGGCGATATTCGCCTATGCGCTCGACGTCGGCATGTGGGAGTCGCTGGGCTACGGGGTCATCGAGGTCGTGGCTGCGGGCGGCGCCGCGCTCATCGTGTCGTATCTGTGCCCGCTGCCGCTCAAGCTCGATCGTCCGCGCGAGCTCGCGGCAATGATCGGCGCCGGCGCATTCCCGCTCGCGCTGATCGGCGCGGCGCTCGCAACGTCGTGGCATCTTGCCACCGCGGGCAGCACGCCTGGACTCACGTTCAGGGTCTGGCTGCTGTCCAATTTCCTGGGCACGCTGCTCGTTGCGCCGGTGATCGTCGCGTGGGCGCAGTTCCGCGTGCGCCGCTCCGGCGGACTGCCCGCGACCTCGTTCGCGGCGGGCGCCGTCGCGTGCGTGCTCTTCCTCGGGATCATGCACCTCGTGTTCGACGTCGGCTTCGGCGTGGGGTACGCCCCCATCATGCTGATCGCGATCGTGGCGCTGTTCTGGGGGACACGCGGCGCCACGCTCGTCGCATTCCTGGGCGCCCTGATCGCCATCGTCAACACCGCGCAGCGTGAAGGCCCGTTCGCGAAGGGCCCGAGCCTGCTCGGCGACCCCGAGCTCGACGTGCAGGCGTATTGCCTCGTGATTGCGCTCACCGGCCTGCTCATCGCGGTGCTCGACGCCGCCAAGCGCAACGCCATCGTCGAGGCGCGCGCGTGGCGCACCCGCTTCGACGCCGCCATCGGCGCGCATCGCCTGCTTGCTTACGAATGGGATCCCGCGAGCAATCGCGTCGTCGTCACCGGCGATGCCAAGTCGCTGCTCGGCGTCGCGCCCGAGCGCATCGCCACACTCGCCGACTGGATTGCGCTCGTCGACGCGCAGGATCGCGAGCGCGTGGAGAGCCGGTTCGACGAGCGGCTGCGCGGCCAGGGCGATACGGACGCGACGACCTATCTCGCGCGAACGGCTGACGGCACGATCCTCGAAGCGAGCGACGAGGCGCGCGCCATCCGCGACCACGACGGGCAGTTGCATCGCGTCGTGGGCATCGTGCGCATCGCGCCGGTCGCGCGGCAGGTGGCCCAGTGACCGAGGCGGCAATCGCGGAGGTGGCGCCGCCCGCCGCAGCGCGCCCGCCGACGGCGACGCCGGACGGCGTATTCCTGATCCATGGATTGGGCGGCACCCAGTACGACCTGGGGTCGATGCACAAGCGGCTCAAGAACGCGGGCTTCGTCACGCACTCGCTCACCTTGCCCGGCCACGGCACCGATCCCAAGGATCTCGCCGGTGTCGTCGCGGAAGACTGGATCGAGGCCGTCATCGCCAAGTACCGCGAGGTGCGCGACCAGCATCCGAAGCTCCACGTGATGGGCATGTGCATGGGCGCGCTGCTCGCCTCGGTCGTCGTCGAGCGCGAGAAGCACGCGAAGGGCAACCTCGTGATGCTCGCGCCGCCGGTGTACATCGACGGGTGGGCCACGCCGTGGTACCGCGGCCTGCGGCCGCTCCTCTATCTCGTTCCCGGCGTCGGCAGGACGATGAAGGTGGAGGAGGAGGATCCGTACGGGATCAAGAACGAGCAGCTGCGCGCGATCGTCAAGGCCAAGTTCGAGCGCGGGGAGAATTTTCACTATCGATGGGTGCCGCTCGAATGCATCCGGCAGGTGGACCGCCTGCGTGCCATCGTGATGAGGGCCGCGAAGAACATCCGCTGTTCTACGCTCGTCGTGCACGCACGCGAGGACGAGCTCACGAGCCTGCGCTCCGCCAACTTCATCGTCGAGGCGATCGGCGGAGGACGCGCCCGCATGGTGGTGCTGGAGGACAGCTACCACATGGTGTGCGTCGACAACGACCGCGAGATCGTCGCGAAGAACGTGCTCGAGTTCTTCGGCGCGGCGATGCCCGGCGCCACCTCCACGCTCGCCAACGATCCTCTCATGTCGCCCGAAGCGCTCGCCGCCGCGGTCGACGCGTCGCTTGCGAGGCTCGCAGCGGGCGACTTCTCGGGACTGCGCGATCTCGCAATCCCCGACCTCGCCTGGGTGCAACCAGGTGCCAACCGCATGTCCGGCGCGCACATGGGCAAGACGTTCGCCGCGTTCGCGAGCCGCATCACGCAGGGGCATGCTCCGCGCTTTGGCGCATTCGGCACGCCGGTGTGGAACCGCGGTGTCGCACTGGTGCCCGCGACGTTGAGCGTGACGCGCGACGGGCAGGCGCTCGAGTCGCAGGGAGCGCTGCTCCTCGCGTATCACGGAGGGAAACTCCTCGAGGCGCGCTGGTTCGCCGACGACGTCGACGTCGAGAACCGCTTCTTCGGCGAGCCGGAGCCCGAAGCGCCGGGCGCGGCCTCGCTCGATGCAGACTTCGACGCTGCCGCGGCCGCCTCCAAGACGCTCAAGAAGGCGCCCGACAACGACACGCTGCTTGCGCTGTACTCGCTCTACAAGCAGGCGAGCGTCGGCGACGTCTCGGGCGAGCGCCCCGGCGCGCTCGACATGGTCAACCGCGCAAAATTCGACGCATGGGTTACGCGCAAGGGCACGTCGCGCGAGGACGCAATGCGCGCGTACGTCGACCTCGTGAAGAAGCTCAAGGCGGAGGAGGGCGCGTAGTTGCGGCGGTCGCCGGCCAAGGGTGCGTTTCTTGCTAGCGGCAGACGAAGTTCAGCGGTCCATCGGGGGAGTCCCACGTCATGAGCAATGCCAATGCCGGGCGCTACGACGTCTCGGCCATCAGCTGCGGACGCGAGCAGACGCTCGCGCTCCTGTCGAACGGAAAGGTCATCGGGTGGGGAAGCGAGGGCAGCGGCCGCATTCCTTCCGGTGAGCCCGAGTACTGCACGACCCCGGCGCCGACGCGGGCGGTCGAGGTCATCGCGAGCGAGCCGATGCGCGCCGTCGCGGCGGGCCATGGCGTGAGCCTCGGGGTCACGTCGCGGCGCGAGGTGACGGCATGGGGCGGCAGCGGTGCGGGCGTGGATGGCCGCGCC
>CAZIZD010000094.1:0-12952 GCA_964543615.1 uncultured Alcaligenaceae bacterium
GTTCACGCGGCAGGCGGCGCTGGTGCACGCGCTCTACGCGAGCGACGTCAACCGGCCCGTCGAGATCTGGGCCGCGGAAGAGCAGCGCCTCGTGCGCTGGCTGTCGCGCCGTCTCGGGTTCCAGGTGCGCGCGCCCGACTTGAACTCGCTCGGATTCGCGCTCGTGGGAGGTCGGCTCGTTGCAGGCAACGAGAATCCCACGGCGCTCTTCGTCTACGAAAACCCGGACAAGCAGCGCCTCACGCTGCAGGTCAGGAAGCCCACCACGCCGCAGCATGAGACCGCGTTCCGCTATGCGGTGGAGGACGGCGTGGGCGTGTACTATTGGCTCGAGGAGAATTGCTCTTACGCGCTTTCGGGCAACCTCGACCGCGCGCAGCTCCTGGCCCTCGGACGCGTCGTGTACGGGCAACTCGCGGCACTCGAGGCTGCACCCGCGCGGTAGGGCGGGCTGAAGCCTGCCGCGAAGATACTGCCGGTGCGACTGGTCGCGCCCGGGCTCTTCGCCCGGTCTACACCGGCGCGTGCGCCGGGATCAGCTTCTCGTCCTTCAATTCGTCCCACAACGCGGCAGGCACCGGGTGACGCATCAGCGCGACGTTGCGTGCGACTTCCTCCGCGCGTTCGTGCCCCACGACCACGCTCGCGACCGCGGGGTGACGCAGCGGAAACTGCAGCGCTGCGGCAGGCAGTGGCACGCCATGGCGGGCGCATACGGCTTCGATGCGCGCCGTGCGCGCCATGATGGACGGCGGCGCGGGCTGGTAGAAATACCGCGCACCGGGAACGGCGCCCGTCGCAAGGATGCCGGTGTTGAGAGGTGCCGCGAGCAGCACCGACACCGAATGCTCGACACACCACGGAAGAAGCTCGTCGAGCGCCGCGTGCTCGAGCAGCGTGTACGCGCCCGCGAGCATCACGCAGTCGAAGGGGCGCGCTCGCAGCAGACGCAGCGCCACCGCCGCGTTCTTGAGCCCGACGCCGATCGCGCGCAACCTGCGTTCGTCGCGCAGGCGATCGAGCGCGGGATACGCCTCGTCGACGGCCTCACGGAAGCGCGCCTCGAAATCCGCGTGGAAGTCGGGATCGACGTCGTGGATGAGCGCGATGTCGAGGATGTCGACGCGCAAGCGCTCGCGGCTGCGCGCGATGGAGCGCGTCACGTTCTCGCCGCCGTAGTCGAATGCGGCGGGGCCTTCGCGGCCCACCTTGGTGGAGATCGTGAGCGTTTCGCGCGGATGCGCCGATAGCGCTTCGCCGTAGGTCGTCTCGCTCGTGCCGAGCCCATACAGCGGCGCGGTGTCGAAGTAGCGCAGCCCCGCGCCGTACGCGGCGTCGACGACGCCGCGACGTTCGTCGCCGGCGCGGATGAACGAGCTGCCGCCGCCGATGCCGAGACGCGACACCGTGACGCCCGTGGGCCCGACCGGCGCACGCCCCGCGGGATCGATCGCGCTCAGAGCGGCACGCCTTCGAGCCAGCGCCGGCCCCGTGCGTACAGCGCCTCGACCTCCGTGCCGGTGAGTCCCGGCATGTCGCGCTTCACCTCGTAGCCGATGCGCGTCTGCAGGTATGCGAGGTGGCGATAGCCCTCGGGAAAGCGTGCGAGCAGCTCGGGATCGAGCGCGAGCTTTGCTGCAGGATCGACGGGATCGAGGCGATCCTTCTCGTAGATCGGCTGGCGCAGCACGATGCCCCATCGGCCGGCGCGCCGCTCGAGGAAGTCGTGGAAGCGTCCCGTGCAGACGACGTCGCACAGCACGTCGTCGACCTTCGCGCGCTGCGAGATGGTCATCTTGGTCTGCGCGATCGCGCGGTCGCCCGCCAGGTCGATCGACGTGCCGCCGAGGAAGTGCAGGATGCGCACGCCGCGCGCGAAGCCTTCGCGGCTCACCCGGATGAATTCGGACGCCGGGCCCTGGAACCACGTGGCCATCATGCGTCCGTCGTGGTGCCACACCGTCGCGAAGCGCTCCCAGTCGCCGGCATCGCGCCAGACGACCCAGTTCTCGAGAAGCTCGCGGATCGCGAGACGCTCCAGCAGTTGCCCGCTCATGTCAAGAAACCTGGTCGGGAGGATGCGCGACAGCATGCCACATTCGCCGCGGCACTATCGCAAGCCCCGCATTCGCGGCGACAATGCGCGCATGCAACGCATCCCTGCCCGCATCGGCGACAGCGTGAACGCCGTCGAGACGCCCGCGCTCGTGGTCGACCTCGACGCGTTCGAGCACAACCTCGACCTCATGGCCAACGCCGTGCGCGGCTCCGGCCTGGCCCTGCGGCCGCACGCCAAGTCGCACAAGTGCCCGGACATCGCCAAGGCGCAGGTCGCGCGCGGCGCGGTGGGCATCTGCTGCCAGAAGGTCGACGAGGCGGCAGCCTTCGTCGAGGCCGGCATTGCGGATGTCCTGGTCACCAACGAGATCGTCGTGCCCTCCAAGATCGCACGACTTGCAGCACTCGCGCAGTCGGCGACCATCGGCGTGCTGATCGACGACGCGGGCGTGGTTCCCGATCTCTCGGCGGCGGCCGTGCACGCGGGCGGCACGATCCACGTCTACGTCGAGATCGACGTAGGCGCGGGCCGCTGCGGCGTGCCGCCCGGCGAAGCCGCGGTGCCGCTCGCGCAAGCCGCGAACGCGGCCCCCGGATTGCGCTTTCGGGGCCTTCACGCCTATCACGGCGGTGCGCAGCACCTGCGCAAGCCCGACGAGCGGCGCGCCGCCATCGAGCGCGCAAGCGCTCTCGCAGCCGTCACGCGGGCGGCGATCGAACGTGCGGGCGTCGCCTGTCCGGTGATCACCGGCGCGGGCACGGGCACGTGGCAGCTCGAACGCGACAGCCACGTCTACACCGAGCTGCAGCCCGGCTCGTACGTGTTCATGGACGCCGACTACGCGCGCAATGCACTTGCGCCCGACCAGCACGCGTTCGAGCACAGCCTCTACGTGCTGTCGACCGTGATGAGCGTGCCTGCGCGCGAGCGCGCCGTGGTCGACGCGGGCCTCAAGGCCTTCGCGATGGACTCGGGACTCCCCGAGGTGCACGTCGCGCGCGGCCTGCGTTACGCCAAGGCCTCCGACGAGCACGGCGTGCTCGAGGTCGATCCCGCGCGGGCGCCGCCTGCGATCGGCGACCGCGTGTGGCTGATCCCGGGGCACTGCGATCCCACGGTCAATCTCTACGACTGGCTCGTCGGCATGCGCGGTGAACGCGTCGAGTGCGTGTGGCCCGTGTCCGCGCGTGGAGCGCTAGGCTGACCGCATGATCGACGAATACCTGCGCTGGGCCGCGACCACCGGTGCGTCGTTCGTCCCGTCGTGGAGCAACGCCAACGTGGCGCTCGTCGCGCTGGTGGCCTTCTCGATCCTGTTTCTCGTCGGCGCCTTCTCGCAGTGGCAGTGGCTCTTCGACGCCGCGTTCCTGTCGCTCGTGATCGGCGGGCTCCTCGTCGCATGGCCCGCGATGGTGGTGTTGTCCATGGCGGCGGTGTTCGTCGCGCTGCTCCTGAGCTTCCTGCACCGCGCAATCGCGCCGAAGCAGAATGCGCGGATCCAGGCGGAGGCCGACGCCCGTGCGGCCGTCGCGGTGAGGGAGTTCGCGCGCGAGCTCCCGGGCGGCGAGGAGGCGCTGCGCTCGTTGCGCGACGCCGAACGGAAGACCTAGCGCGATGCTCGACACTCTCGCCACGGTCGTGAACTACGTCGCCGTCGCACTCGAGGCAGTGAACAGCATTGGCATGGTGGTCGCCATTGTGATCACGGCCTGCATCCTGGCCTCGATCGGCGGCATGGTCGACGCGCGGATGCGCCTCTACGGAGCGATCGTCGGCGGCATGATCATGAACATCGTCGTCAAGGCCGAAGGCGGCAGCTATATTGCCGCGCTGGCTGCGACGGTCCTGGTCGCGGGTCTTGCGTTTGCGATAGGGTGCGCGCCGTTCCTCGTGCAGCTGCTTCGCCGCGTACGGCGCTGACAGCGCGTTACCGCACGATCTCGTCGGCGCGCAGCAGGAGCGCCTGCGGAACGGTAATGCCGATCTCCCGTGCGGCGCGCACGTTGATCACAAGCTCGAAGGCGCGCGGCTGCTCGACGGGCAAGTCGCCGGGGCGTGCGCCGTTCAGGATCTTCACGACGTAACCCGCCGCGCGCGCGAAGAGATCCACGGTGTTGACGCCGTAGGAGGCGAGTCCGCCCTGGCGCGCGAAGTCCGTGCTGGCGTAGATCGCCGGCAACCTCGACTTGCGCGCGAGCTCGATGATTTCGCGCATGCGTGGATACAGGAACGCGCTCTGCAGGACGAGCACGCCGCCGGCGCGCACGCGGATCGCGGACGCGAACAGGTCAGCCAGGGTTCCCACGCTGCGTGCATCGACGTAGATCGCCTGCACCTGGGCGGCTGCCGCGGCGCGTTCTGCCGCGGCCGCTGCCTGCGCGTTGCCGGCCTCGCCGCCGTCGCCGAAGACAGCGATCTGCCTCACGCCGGGCACCAGCTCGATGAGCACGCCTGCCTGCTTGCCGCCGAGCTCGGGCGTAAGCGTGGCAAGACCCGTGACGTTGCGGCCCGGGTGCGCGTAGCTGGCGGCGAGCCCTGCTGCGACGGGATCGTTATCCTGGCCGGTGACGATCGGGATCGTGGAGGTTGCCTTGGCGAGGGGAGCCGTTGCCGAGGAGCCTCCGCTCAAGATCACCGCGCAGGGAATGCGCACCAACTCCACGGCGAGTGAGGGCATGCGCGCAAGGTCGCCATGCGCATAGCGCGGCTCGTACGCCACCTGCCTGCCTTCGAAGTAGCCGAGCGCCTCCATGCCCCTCAGGAAGCCTTGGACACGTGGTGCGACGGTGGCGGGCGATGCCGCGAAGAGCATGCCCACGCGCGGAACACCCGGCCCTGCCTGGGCACGCGCGGCGGCTGCCACCGCGAGCGCCGGCACCGCGGCGACGAAGCGTCGTCGACTCGTCACGGGGCCATGCGCTAGAGCGTCGCCACGCCCAGCGGAGTGCGGATCATGGCCGCGATGCGCGGCGACTTGGCGTAGGTCACCTTGATCGTGTCCGACAGACCCAGTGCGGCGATGTCCTTGCGCACGCTGTCAGGCTCCGGGTGCTCGCCGGCGAGCAGCACGAGCCGGCACGCGGCATCCGGCATCGAATCCGCCGGATGGCGCGCGTCGCTCCACTGGATGAGCGTGGGCACGAGCCCGCGCCCCGGACGATGCCCGTCGCCCGGAATGGTGATGCGCCACGACCACTCGCCGCGCGACATCGGCGTCGCGACGCCGAGCGAAGGCACCTTGCGCACCGCGGCCCCGATGTCGTCCGTGCGCGCGACCCAGTGCACGAGCTGCGGCGACTCGGCGAGCGCCGCCTTCATGCGCGGCTCGTCCAGGTCGAACCAGCGCGGGCGCGCGGGCGCGGCCATGGAAGGATCGATCGCGATCACCTCGAGGTAGAGCCGCCGTCCGAGTGAGAGCAAGGCGTTGTGCGTGCCCATCCTCACGTGCTTGCCGCCGGGCTGCGGGCGCGCGCCGAGGCGCGCCTCGACCCAGTCGCAGCCGGCGTCGAGCGTCAGCGCGGCAACGACGAGGTGATCGGGCTCGACCGGCACGGATGCGCTAGGCGCGCTTCTCACTCGGATCGAAATCGATCTCGACGCGGGCGCCGTTGGGGTCGAAGAAAAACACCTGCCACGTGCCGTAGCCGGGGAGCTGCCGGCACTCGTAGGGAATGCCGTGCGCGTCGAGCTTCGCGAGCGTCGCGGCAAGTCCGGAGCCGGTGAACGCCATGTGGTCGATCACGCCCGCGCGAAGTTCCTCGCGCGCGCGCCCGCCGATCACGTGCAGGATCGGCGTGCCGCCGCCGTACAGCCATGCGCCTGGAAAGTTGAACGGCGGCCGATCCCCGGCCGTCAGTCCCAGGAGCTCGGCGTAGAACGCGACGGTGCCCGGCACGTCGTCGGTGAGGATCGTGAAATGGTTCATGCCTTGCACGGCCATTGTTTCCTCCTTCTCCCGTCAGATCAGCACGATGTCGTACTGCTCCTGCGTGTAGAGCGTCTCGACCTGCAGCGAGATCGGCTTGGCGATGAAGTCGCCGAGCTGTGCCAGGCTCTGCGACTCCTCGTCGAGGAACATGTCGATGACCGACTGCGAGGCCAGGATGCGGAACTCGCGCGCGTTGAACTGCTTGGACTCGCGCACGATCTCGCGCAGGATCTCGTAGCAGATGGTCTGCGCGGTCTTGAGCTCGCCGCGTCCCTGGCACGTGGGGCAGGGCGCGCACAGCACGTGCGCGAGCGACTCGCGCGTGCGCTTGCGCGTCATCTCCACGAGCCCAAGCTGCGTGAAGCCGTTGACGGTGAGTCGCGTGCGGTCCTTCTCGAGCGCGCGGTTGAGCTCGGAGAGCACCGCGTTGCGATGGTCGGCGTTCTCCATGTCGATGAAGTCGATGATGATGATGCCGCCCAGGTTGCGCATGCGCAGCTGCCGCGCGATCACCTGGGCCGCCTCGAGGTTGGTCTTGAAGATCGTGTCGTCGAAGCTGCGCCCGCCCACGAAGCCGCCGGTGTTGACGTCGATCGTGGTCATCGCCTCGGTCTGGTCGATGATGAGGTAGCCGCCGGACTTGAGGTCGACGCGCCGCGCGAGCGCCTTCTCGATCTCGTCCTCGACGCCGTGCAGGTCGAAGAGCGGCCGGTCGCCGAGATAGTGGTTGATGCGCTCGGAGAGCGCGGGCGTGTACTGGCGGGCGAAGTCGCTCATCTTGACGAACGTCTCGCGCGAGTCGACCAGGATGCGCGCCGTCTCCTCGGTGGACATGTCGCGCAGCACGCGCTGCGCGAGGTTCAGGTCCTGATACAGGAGCGAGGCGGGCGGCGCCTCGCGCGAGCGCACGGTGAGGTCGCTCCACAGCTTCGTGAGGTACTCGATGTCCGCCTGCATCTCGCGCTCGGAGGCGGTCTCCGCCATCGTGCGGATGATGAAGCCTCCCGCGAGTCCCTCGGGAATCAGGTGCTGGAGCCGCTCGCGCAGCGTCTCGCGCTCGGCCTCGTCGCCGATGCGCTGCGAGATGCCGATGTGCGAGTCCTGCGGCAGATAGACGAGGAGCCGCCCGGCGAGGCTCACCTGCGTCGACAGGCGCGCGCCCTTGGTGCCGATGGGGTCCTTGATCACCTGCACGAGCAGCGACTGCCCTTCGTGCAGGATCTTCTCGATCGGGCGCTCGCCGCCGCTGCCGTGGCCGTTCTGCCGGTGCTCCCAGATGTCGGCGATGTGCAGGAACGCGGCGCGCTCGAGGCCGATCTCGATGAACGCGCTCTGCATGCCCGGGAGCACGCGCGCCACGCGGCCGAGGTAGATGTTGCCGACGAGGCCGCGCGCGCTCTGCCGCTCCATGTGGAGCTCCTGCACGACGCCCTGCTCGAGCATCGCAACGCGGGTCTCCTGCGGCGTTACGTTGATGAGGATCTCATGCGTCACGAGGGCAGGCCCGCCGTCCTACCGTCCATCCACCGGCGGCGCGATGATCTTGGGCTGCTCTTATAGCACGGAGCGCCCGACCCGCGCGAGGAGCGCGGCCGTCTCCGCGAGCGGCAATCCCATGACGCCCGAGTAGCTGCCTTCGAGGCGCGTGACGAACGCGGCGGCGCGGCCCTGGATCGCGTAGCCGCCCGCCTTGTCGAACGGCTCGCCTGTCTCGATGTAGCGCTCGATCTCGCCCGCCGTGAGCTTGCGGAACGTGACCTGCGAAACCGACACCGATACCTCGATGTCGTCGTTCCAGCGCAGCGCGACCGCGGAAAGGACGTCGTGCACGCGTCCGGATAGCTTCGCGAGCATCGCGCGCGCGGCGTCGACATCCTGCGGCTTGCCGAAGATCACGTCGTCGAGCACGACTTCGGTGTCCGCGCCCAGCACGGGCCGCGGGGGCATGCCGCGCTCCTGCATGCGCTTCCATCCCGTGCTGGCCTTGGTGCGCGCGATGCGCTCGACGTAGTGCATCGCGGGCTCGCCGTCGAGGGCTTCCTCGACGACATCGCGATGGCGGCCAGGCGCCGCACGCAGGCGAATCTCTTCGAAGGGAACGCCGAGCTGGGTGAGGAGCTCCTGGCGGCGGAGACTGCGCGAAGCGAGGTAGATCGAGCGGTCGGTCACGCGATACGGTCAGTCACGATGATACGGATGTCCCGCGTTGATGCTCGCGGCGCGGTACAGCTGCTCCGCAATCATCACACGCACGAGTCCGTGCGGCAACGTGAACGTCGACAGCGCGATCATGGCGGCCGCCTCGCGCTTCAACGCCGGGTCGAGGCCGTCGGCGCTGCCGATGACGAACGCGACGTCCTGCGCCTCGTCCTTCCACCTCGCGAGCTTCGCGGCGAGCTCGTGGGTGGACCATGACTTGCCGCGCTCGTCGAGGGCGACCGTGAGGTACCCGGCACAAGCCGCCCGTATGCGCGCCGCTTCGGCCGCGAGCAGCTGCCCCACCGGCTTCCCCTGCGCGCGTGGCTCGGGCTTCAGTTCGACGAGGTCGAGGTCGATGCGCTTCGCGTACTCGGCGTAGCCCGCGTCGACCCAGGCGGGCATGCGGTGGCCGAGGGCAACGACGCGCAGCTTCAAGGACGCATCGCTACGCGGCCTTCGCGCGTCGCCGCGAAGGCGCGCTCTCCCACAACTCTTCGAGGTTGTAGTAGGCGCGGACCGCGGGCTGCATGACGTGCACGACGATGTCGCCGCAGTCCACGAGCACCCATTCGCCGGTCTCCTCGCCCTCCATGCCGACGACGTTGGCGCCGGCTTCCTTCAGCTTGTCGCGCACGTGATGGGCGAGCGCGTTCACCTGCCGGTTGGAATCGGCGCTGGCGATGACGAGGCTGTCGCATAGGCTGGTGAGCTTGCGGACGTCGAGGACCTTGATGTCGCGTGCCTTGATGTCCTCGAGGGCGGTGACGGCAATTTGCTGCAGCTTGTTAAGTCGCATCCTGCGGTGGGGAAGGGCTCGAGTAGAGATGGTGCTGGTCAATATAGCGCAAAACGGCGGGGGGCAATGCCCGCGCGACCGCTTCGCGGCCCGCGGCGCCCCGCGCGAGTTGCGCGCGTATCTCCGTCGCCGAAATCGGCATCGGAGCGATCGCCTGGACATAGATGGACCCGGCCGGCCGCGTGAACAAGAGGTCCGGCTTGTCGACGAGCCGCGACTTCCACTCGGGGCGCAGGTCGCCGGCCGGCTCGAGCGCAACGCCGGGGCGCGCCGCGACCACGACATGCGCGAGCGCGAAGAGGTCGCGCCAGCGATGCCAGGTCGGAAAGCCGAGGAAGGCGTCGGCCCCCACGAGGAGCAACAGCGGACGCGCGGAGGACTCCTGCCGCAGTTCCTCGAGCGTGAGCACCGTGTAGCTCTTGCCGGCCCGCGCGACCTCGCGCGGATCGACCACGAGGCCCGGACGGTCGGCCACCGCGAGACGCAGCATGGCGACGCGGTCGCGCCCCGATGCCGCGGGTCCGCCGCGATGCGGAGGATCGCCTGCCGGGACGAGCAGCACCTGGGCGAGGCCCAGGGCCCGGCGGACGTCGTCGGCGAGCCCGATGTGGCCGTTGTGCACCGGATCGAAGGTGCCGCCGAGGATCGCGACAGGCGCCTTCAAGGACCCATCCCTCGCGCTGCGCGCTCCGGTGTCTGTTCGCCCTTGGGGCGGCCCGGCGGGCTCACTCACGCTCCCCGATCACGCGCGCCGCGTACAGCTCGAGGTGATCGATGCGCGGCTCCTGCGACCGCGCGGTCTCGTCGTTGATCACGTCGCGCTCGCGAAGCGCGTACAGCTCGGCACGCTCCGCCTCCAGCGCGAGCATGACGATGCGGCGGTACGCGTGCGCGGCGTGCAGGAGCTCCTGGCGGCGCGCGCCTTCCGCGTCGAAGAGCGCACGCCGCCGCTCGTACTGCTCGATCAGGTGCTGCGCGAAGCGGCGCTCGTCGGCGTCGGTAAGCTTGGCGAGCTCCGCGCGCAGCGCGGCCACCGCCGCGGCCGCCAGTGCCATCTCGGCGAACCGCATCTCGCGCTCCGCGCTGTCGTCGCCGCGCACCCCGAGCGCGCGGATCAGCGGCGGCAGCGTGAGTCCGTTGAGGAGCAGCGTGAGCAAGATGGTGGTAGCCGCGAGGAAGATGATCTGGTCGCGGCCGGGAAACGGCGCGCCGCCCGCGGTGACCACCGGCAGCGAAAGCGCGGCGGCCATGGTGACCGAGCCGCGCAACCCTGCCCATCCAACGATGAATACCGCGCGCGGGTCATGCACGCCTTCGCGCTCGCGCAGCCACGGGAACAGCATCGGCACCAGGTACGTGACCGGGTAGACCCATGCGAGGCGGATCAGCGTGACCACCAGCCACACGGCGATGGCCTGTACCGCGAGCGTGGTCCACGGAAAGCGAGGCGCCAGCGTCTCGATCGCCTCGGGAAGCGACAAGCCGAGCAGCACGAACACGAGGCCGTTGAACACGAACACCACCATCGACCACACCTGGATCGATTGCTGGCGTGTGCGCGTCCCCATGCGCCGCGCGTCGCGCGATCCGGAGTACAGGCCCGCGGCGACTACCGCCAGGATGCCCGAGACGTCGACGTACTCCGCGGCGAGGTACGCCGCGAACGGCGTGAGCAGCGACAGCATCGTGTGCACGTGAGGCAGCTCGATGCCCGCACGCGCGATGATGCCGTGCGCGACCCCGGCGCAGTACGCGATGGCGACGCCCGCTATCGCGCCGCCCGCCGCGACCAGCACGAGCTGACCGCCGGCGTCGATCAGCGAGAAGGCGCCGGTTGCCGCCGCCGCGACGGCGAACTTGAACGCGACGAGGCCGGACGCGTCGTTGATGAGGCTCTCGCCGTTCAGGATCAGCGTGACCCGGCGCGGCAGCGGCAGGCGCTCCGTCATCGCGGCCGTGGCCAGCGCGTCGGTGGGCGAGACAATCGCGCCCAGCGCGAACGCCGCGGCGAGCGGCAGCGACGGAATGAGCCAGTGCAGCGCATAACCCACGCCGACGACGGTCGCGAGCACCAGGCCGAAGGCGAGCGCGATCACCGGACGGATCACACGAAGGAGGTCGCGGCGCGGCATCACCCAGCCGTCGGCGTAGAGGAGCGGCGGAATGAACAGCAGGAAGAACACCGACGGGTCGATGTGGACGCGCGAGAACCCCGGCACGAAGCACAGCAGGATGCCGGCCCCGATCCACACGAGCGGCACCGGCATGCGAACGAGGCGCGCGAGGACCGCGACCAGTGTGACGACGAGCAGGAGGGCGAGGATCGCTTCGACCGTGGCCATCGCCGGATTGTACGGAAGGCCGCCGTGTCAGAACGAGGATCCGGGTTCGCGGAGGAACGCCTCCTCCTCGGGGGTCGAGACCCGCCCGAGGATCGCGTTGCGATGCGGGTAGCGGCCGAAGCGGAAGATTACCTCCGCGTGCTTGCGCGCCCAGACGAGCGGGTCGTCGTCGCCCGTCGCCTTCGACAAGGCGCCGAAGAGTTCGAGGGAGCGGTGCTGCGCTTCGACGCTCTCCGCGTGCTCGAACGGCAGGTACACGAACCATCGCTCAAGCGGCGGGAGCGCGCCGTCGAATCCGCGCGCGATGGCGTCCTCGGCCGTCGCGAGCGCGCGCGCGTCTCCCGCGAACGCGCGCGGCGTGTCGCGGAAGATGTTGCGCGTGAACTGGTCGAGCAGGAGGATGCGCGCGAGCGCGCCTTCGGCGCTCGCGCACCAGGCGCCGAATCCGCCGGCCAGCGCGATGGCCACGGCGTCGCCGAAGCGCCCGCGGATCTGCTCGTCGAAGGCGGGATCCTTGCGGAACCACGCCGCGCGCGCCTTGCCCCGTTCCGGCGAGCCCGGCTCGCCGAACCAGAACGCGATCACGGCCTTCGCGGTTTCGTCCATGCCCTATCATAGAGCACCCACGCGCGCGGAATGGCATCGCTCGCTGCCCCTCGATGAGGCGCCCTTCGCGCCCCGGGGTGGCCCACCCGCGCCCACGGCCCATGACCACCTCCTACCGCAACGTCTTCCTGCTCGCCTGCTGCCAGGCATTGCTCCTCACCAACGCGTCGGGCCTCATCACGATGAACGGCCTCGTCGGCTATTCCCTGACGGATACGAAGACGATCGCCACGCTCGGCGCCTCCACCTACGTGCTCGGATCGGCGCTGGCCACGATGCCGATGTCGCTGTGGATGGCCAGGGTCGGACGCCGCCGCGGCTTCATGGCCGGCGCGATCATCAACGTGGTGGGCTGTGCCATCGCGGTCCTCGCGCTGTGGCTCAAGAGCTTTACGCTCTATTGCCTCGCCACCGCGTTGATTGGGGTCTACAACGCGATCGGCCTGCAATATCGCTTTGCCGCCGCGGAGGTCGCCTCGAAGCAGGACCGTGCGCGCGCGATCTCGCTCGTGCTCGCCGGCGGCATGGTCGGTGGCTTCCTCGGCCCCGCATCGACGCGCTTTGGCAAGGATCTCTTCGCGACACCGTTCCTGGGCTCGTTCCTCCTGCTCGCCGCCGCCGCCCTCGTCGCGTTCGCCGTGCAGTCGCAAGTCCGGGTCCCCAAGCCCCACCCCGAGGAGAGCGGCGGAGGCGGACGTCCCCTGCGCGAGATCGCGAAGCAGCCGGGATTCATCGTCGCTGTGCTCGCTGCGACGCTGGGCTACGCGCTCATGAACCTGCTGATGACGGCCACGCCGCTCGCCATGGACTTCTGCGGCCTCGCTTACGCTCAGGCAGCGATGGTCATCTCGTGGCACGTCGTCGGGATGTACGGTCCCGGGTTCGTCACAGGATCGCTCATCAACCGCTTCGGCGTGACCAGCGTCATCCTGGGCGGTGTCGTCGTGATGGCCGCGGGCGCTGCGGTCGCGCTCGCCGGCAACGCCTATCTCCACTTCCTGATCGCGCTCGTGCTCGTCGGC
>CAZIZD010000095.1:0-10339 GCA_964543615.1 uncultured Alcaligenaceae bacterium
AGGTGCCTCTACCCAGCCCTGTCGGCTGCCGATCATGCCTGCGAGCAGGATCGGAAAGCTCGCGACCAGGAACTGGCGCGACAGACTTAGGCGATTGAACCAGCGCATGAGTACTCATCCCGGAAGAAGCGTAGCAAGCGATGCACACCACACGCCATGGACCAAGGTCGGATCGGGCGAGGACCGTCGTCCCGCCTTCTCTCCTGCTTCGCCGCTAGGTCAGCAGCGCCACCGCTCCCGAGAACGTCAGGAACGCGAGCGTCGTCGACACCAGGATGATGCGGGCGATGCGTCCGCTGTCCGCGCCGAAGCGCTCGGCCAGCATGACGACGTTGCTCGCGCTGGGAAGCGCGGCGACGAGCGTCATCACCGTGAGCGTGAAGGCCGACAAGGGCGCGCCAGCCGCGATCGCGAGCCGGCCCGCGCCGTACACCAGCACGGGATGCACGATCAGCTTGGCGAGCGCCAGCGGGACTTCGTCACGCGTCTTGCGCGCGCCCCGCTCGCGTGACGTGGCGCGCGAGCGGGCGAGCACCGCGCCAATGGTGAACAGCGCGACGGGGGACGCCGCATCGGCGAGGAGCCCGATCGTCTGGGCGATGGGTCCCCACAGCGTGAGCCCGATGGCCGACGATACCGCGCCGAGCACGATCGCCCAGGGCATCGGGTTGGCCACGACCCCGCGCAGCGCATTGCGCGCGGCGATGGCGGCGCCGTGCGTGCCTGCGCTGTCGAGGCGCGACAGCGCGATGCACGCCGACGACGTGAAGAGGAGGTCGATCAGTATCGTGACGATCGCGGGGCCCGCGGCCCCGGCCCCGAGCAGCGCCACCAGCAGCGGCACGCCCATGTAGCCCGTGTTGGAGAAAGAGGCGACGAGCGCGCCGAACGCCCCGTCGTTCCACCCCACTCGCCTGTACGACGCGCCGACGGTCATCGCCACCATCGCGACCGCGCACAGGAAGTACGTGACGATCAGCGCCGGGTCGGCGAACTGCGCGAGGGGCGTCGTCGAGCCGAAGCGGTACAGCATGCACGGCAGCGCGAAATACAGCACGAACGCGTTGAGGCCGGGAATCGCCGCGTGCGGCAGCCACTCGCGACTGGCCGCAACGTAGCCGCACAGCACGAGCGCAAAGAAGGGAAAGGTGACGAGCAGGATCGCGAGCACGTCACCATTGTCGCAAACGCGAGGATCACGCAGGTGCGCACATGATCACGGCGTCCGGCCCGTAGCCCTCCGCGACGTATCCCTTGGCGATCATCGTTGCCTTCACCGCGGCATCGGTCGTGTAGCGGTGGTTCGAGTCGACGCGGTTGTTCCACACGCGGTAGACCTTCTGCGTGTCGGGCGGACACTCCCCGGTGACCAGATCCGGCAGCGCCACGTGCATGACGTCGGGCGCCTCGTACACGAACGAGGGAAACTTCGCGCGTACCGCGGCGCACTCGGCAGGCGAGGCGGAATAGAAGTGCGAGTCGCCGTTCGCGGGCGGCAGGTAGAAGCGGCACACCGGGCTCGCGCCCGCGGCCGGCTCGAGGTAGGCGCCGAAGGCCTGGCCGGTGCGCAGCCACCCCTTGAGCGCACCCGAGTCGAGCGCCGCGATGTCCGCCGCGAGCGCGCTCACGAAGTAGTGATCGAACGCCGCGTTGTAGTACTCGATCGCCGCGCTCTTGGGCGGCGCCGGCTTGGCGATGACCGCGACGTAGGTGCCCGAGTCGATGCGGCTCGACGCCGGAACCAGCATGCCCACCCGGGCGCCGGTCGCGGGATCGAACTTCGCGACCGTATTGCCGTCGAGGATCAGCAGGGTCCCGTCGGGTGCATAGTCGATGCCCGTCGGGCCAGAGAGCGAACGCGCGAGCACCGTCACCTGTCCCGTCGCGAAGTCGAGTCGCAGGAGCTGTCCCGAGCCTTCCCCCGTGATGAACATCCCGCCGCCGTTGCGGTCGGCGAGCAGGCCCCGCGTGTTGAAGAGACCTTGTGTCCCCGGCGGCACCACCGCCGTGTTGACGCCGGTGCGCGGGTCGTGGCGGATCACGTTGCTGGAGTTGTAGCCCGGCACGTACAGGTTGCCGTCCGGGCCGAAGGTGATGCCGTTGTCGGGACCGTCGAGACCCGCCGCGACGGCGGGCACGGCGATGCCGAGCGCAGCCCCGGTGGGCGAGAGCCGCCGCACCTGGTCGGTCTTGAAGGCGGCCACGTAGACGTCGCCGTTGGGCGCGAAGGCGAATCCCGTGGGGTCGGCGCCCGTGAGGGTCGCGAACACGTCGGCGAATTCCAGCGTGTCGTTGCGGTACCTTAGAATCTGCTGCGAAATCTCGCTCGTCACGTAGACGAACCCGTCCGGACCCAGCTTGATGGCCTGCGCGCCGCGGATGCGGCCGGAGGGATCGAGGTCGCGCAGGTACTCGCCCGTGCAGGCGTCGAACACGCGCACGGTCCCGAAGTAGTTGCTGACGAACAGGCGATAGGCGCACGTTGATTGCCCTGACGCCGGACCGGCGAGGATCATGGCGACGGCGAGCGCCGCGAGGAATTTCGACATCGAACAGCTCCTTTTCTGGATGAGACTGGCCCGCGCAGCGTGCCCGTGTGCCCCGCTCCTGTCGTGATTTCCACCTCCCTTTTTCCTCCTTCCCATGCCTGAAGCCGGATTTCGCGCTCGCCCGCCCTTCCGGCTGGGGGACGTCGACGTCCTGCCGGCCAGCAACGAGGTGGTGGTGGCCGGCGAGCGGGTCCGGATCAAGCCGCGGCTCATGGACGTCCTGCTGCGGCTGGCCGCCGCCCCGGGCGAAGTGGTCACGCGGGAAGCGCTCATCGCAGACGCCTGGCCGCGGCGGATGGTCAACGACGAGGTCCTTTCGCGGGTCATTGCCGACCTGCGGGCGGTCCTGCGCGACGACGCGCGGGAGGCGCGGTTCATCGAGACCCTGCCCAAGGCCGGCTACCGGCTGGTCGCGGCGGTCGGGCCCGCGCCCGGTCCGGCGACCGGGCCTGCCGCCGACTCGCCCGCAATCCACCCGCCGGAAGCGCCTGCCCCGGGGCGACGTCGTGCGATCGCGGCCGCAGCCGCCGCGGTTGCCCTGGTGGCTGCGGTCGCGGCGATCCTCGGGTGGCGATCGTCCGCCGAATCCGCCACGTCGGTAGCCGCGCTCACCCGCCAGCTCGCGGGTGCGGAGCCCTTCTCGTCGGGCGTCGAGCTCGAGGTGCTTCCGCGTTTCTCGCCCGATGGCACCCACGTCGCGTTCGCGGCCGGAACCGGCAACGGCGCGCAGGTGGTCGTGCGCGACGTGCGCTCCGCGCAGCGGATGGTGCTGGGCGGGTCGGACGAGGTAACGAGCGGCCCCGTCTATTTTCCCGGCGGATCGCGGATCGCCTTCTTCCGGCAGTGGGATGCAAGCGATTGCGAGATCGTGGCCGTCGACCTCGCAACACGGGCACGCGAGCGCCTCGTCGACTGCGCGCGCATGCCGGGGGCGCGCTTCGACCTTTCGCCCGACGGACGCACGCTCGTCTACTCGGGGATCGTGCGGGCACAGTTTCCGGCGGGGCTCGTCGTTCGCGACTTAGCCTCGGGCAAGGAACGCGTGCTGACGTCGCCCTCGCCGGATCTCGGCAGCGACGTATCCCCGCGATTCTCGCCCGACGGCGGCACGGTCGCCTTCCTGCGCGGAACGCAATCGAGCCGCGAGGTATGGACGGTCGCGATGGCCGAAGGCGCGCAAGCACGCAACACGGGCGCGCCGCGCGGTCCCGCCTACGGCCTTGCCTGGCTCGGTCCGCAAGGCCCCCTGCTCGTGGGCGCCGACTGGTTCGGACAGCGCGCCCTCAACCGCTTCGACCTTGCGACGCACGACGCGGCGATGGTCGGCGGGCGCGGCGCGCGCAGCGTGGACGCCGACCGTTCGGGCAACATCGTGTTCGAGAACGCCGTCTACTCCGCGAACCTCTTCCTCCTCGATCCGTCGCGCCCGGACGCGGCGCCGCGCGAGCTGTGGCCCTCGACGCGTTACACGAACCAGCCCGAGTTCTCGCCCGACGGAAGCCGCGTGCTGTTCATCAGCAATCGCGACGGTGCGGGCGCGGTATACGTCGCGCCGCTTGACGGGCCGCCGCGGCGCATCCTGGGCAACGACGAATACGCGTACATGCGTCCGCACTGGTCGCGCGACGGGCGCTTCATCCATGCCGTGCGCCTCACCCGGCGGCCCGACGGCGAGCGCGTGCAGGAGGCCGTGCGCGTGGACGCGGGTACCGGCGCGATCGAGGTGCTCACGGCGCTCGGCATGCACGTGTTCGACGTGCGCGAGGCGGACGACGGATCGCTGATCGCCGGCGAACTCGCGGGCAACGCGGCGCGGCTCTTGCGCCTCTCGCCGGGAGCGGCCGCGCCGGAGAGGCTTCCGTTGCCGCTTGCCACCGAGTACCAGGTGGCTGGCGGCAGGATCGCCTTCATGCAGCCCAATCTGCCGGGACTCACGCTGTGCGACCTCAAGACGCTGAAATGCGAGCCGCTCGACGTCGCTATCGACGAGTCCAACCGGTTCGACTGGTACATGACGCCGGATGCCATCTGGCATCGCGCGCTCGGAACCCCTTCGGAGGTCGCGCGCTACGACCTTGGCAAGCGCGCCGTGACGTGGCGCCACGCGTTCGCGCCGACGGCGTTCGGCCTGTCGCTCGCGGCCAGCGCCGACGGCCGGTCGCTGCTCGTCGCGCGCGAGGCGCCGCCGGCGATCGACCTCATGTACGCGCCGGTTGCGAGGAAGTAACCGGACGGTTAATAATCGCGGCCGTGCCGCGAAACGCCTCCCCTTCGACCACGCGCAACGCCGGGCGCACCCAGGCCGCGATCCTCGACGCCGCCACGCACGAGTTCGCGCGCCACGGGCTGGGCGGCGCGCGGGTGGACAGCATCGCCGCGCGCGCGAAGACCAACAAGCGGATGCTCTATTACTACTTCGGCGACAAGGACGATCTCTTCCTGGCCGTCCTCGAGCGCGCCTACGAGCACATCCGCGGCGAGGAGCAGAAGCTGCGGCTCACCGACCTGCCGCCGGCGGAAGGGGTGAGGAAGCTCATCCGCTTCACGTGGAAATACTTCCTCGCGCATCCCGAGTTCATCACGCTGCTCAACAGCGAGAACCTGCATCGCGCGAGCCACCTCAAGCGTTCGCGCAAGATCCGGGCAATGCATTCGCCGCTGATCGCCACGCTGTCCGAGGTGCTGGAGCGCGGCGCGCGCGAGGGCGTGTTCCGGCAGAACGTCGACCCGGTGCACCTCTACGTCTCCATCGCGGCGCTCGGCTACTTCTACCTTTCCAACAACCACACGCTGTCGACCATCTTCGGGCGCGACCTGATGGCGCCCCGCGCGCGGTCCGCCCGCCTCGCGCACATCGAGGCGCTGGTGCAGGGCTACCTTTCGCCGGCCCCGGCGGGAGGACCCCCACGCTCGCTTCGCTCGCTGCCCCCAAGGGGGCGCAATACGCGGCTCGGGGCAGCCCCTCGCCGCGAAAACGCAGTATCCTAATTAACCAAACGGTTACAACGAAGGAGGAAAACCCGCCATGAACATCGCCATTCGAGCCCTCGCGGCCGCCGCCGGCGCCGCGCTCGCCATTGCCGCACCCTCGGCTTCCGCGCAGGCCACCTGGAAACCGACCAAGCCCATCACGATCATCGTCCCCTGGGCCGCGGGCGGATCGACCGACCAGGTCACGCGCGTCACCGCCGCGGAGATCGAGAAGGCACTCGGCCAGAAGGTCGTGATCGTGAACCAGCCGGGCGCCTCCGGCTCGATCGGCACCAAGAACGCGCTCGAGGCGGCCAAGGACGGCTACACGTGGACCGCCGGGGCGGCGCAGGACCTGGGCACCTACAAGGTCCTTGGCATGCTCGACACGGGCATCGGCGACTGGGCGCTCTTCCTCAACGTGGCCAACGTGTCCACGCTGGCCGTCAACCCCAACACGCCGTACAAGACCGCGGCCGAGTTCATCGACGCGATGAAGGCCAAGCCCGGTCAGGTGAGCATCGCCACCGCGGGCGTCAACTCGAGCGGCCACACGGCGGCGGAAGCGATCGCCAAGGCCACCGGCACCAAGTACAAGCACGTGACCTACGACGGCGGCAACCCCGCGGTCGTCGCCACGGTTTCCGGCGAGACCGAAGCGACCACGCAGCTCACGGTCGAGGAAGCCGAGATGATCCGCGGCAAGAAGCTGCGCGCGCTCGCGGTCGGCGGCGACGAGCCGGTCGAGCTCGACGGATACGGCACCATCGAGCCGCTCACCAAGACGCTGCCCAACTTCAAGGCGCCCGCCAACTACTTCGGCATCTTCATCCCGAAGAGCGTGCCGCCGGAAGTCATCGCCACCGTCGAGAAGGTGTGGGCCGAGAACATCGCCAACTCCAAGGCGCTCAAGGACTACGCGACGAGCCGCGGCGCGCAGTTCGCCCCCATGGCCGGCGCAAATGCGCAGAAGGCCGTCATGCCCGCGGTGCAGGCCAACGCGTGGATGCAGTTCGACGGCGGCAAGGCCAAGGTGTCGCCGGACACGGTCGGCATTCCGCGCCCGTAATGCACTTCACGCAGGCGGTCGTTCGGGACTGACGCACGTGTCGGAAGAAAGCGGCTTTCCGGTCGCGCCGCGGACGGACCTCCGCGGCGCGTTCGCGTGGATCGCGCTCGGCGCGGTGATCGTGTTCGAGTCGTGGCGCATGGACCGCCTCACGCAGCAGGGTGCTGCGATCTTCACGATGCCCGGGCTGTGGCCGGGCATCGTCGGGCTGCTGATCGCGCTGCTCGGGGGTCTCCTCGCGTGGCGTTCCGTGATGCGCGCGCGCGTAGCCTCGTGGGATGCGCGGGAGCACGACGACACCGCGTACGCGCCGCGGGCGCAGTCCGCGCTCGCGGCGGCGATGTTCGCAGGCTACGCGATCCTGCTCGTGGGCCATGGCCTGCCTTTCTGGCTCGGCACCGCGCTGTTCGTCACCGCCTACGTGTTCATGTTCCGCCGCGCGGCGCGTCTTGCGGGAGAACGCACGGGCACCACGCGCGGCGATGCAACGCTGGCGCTCGTGTGCGGCATCACGACTTCCATCGTGGTGTCGCTCGTCTTCGAAAAGCTCTTCTTCGTCCGCCTGCCCTAGGAGCGCCCTTTGTTCGACGGTCTCGTCGCGTTCGGTCGCTCGCTCGCCTCCTTTGCCGATCCCTTCTCGATCGGGCTCATGCTCGTGTCGTCGCTCGTCGGCGTGATCATCGGCGCGCTGCCCGGACTCACCGCGACGATGGGCGTCGCGCTGATGACCACGCTCACCATCAAGATGCCGTCGAACCAGGCGCTGCTCGTGCTGATCTGCACGTACGTCGGGGCGATCTACGGCGGCTCGCGCTCGGCCATCCTGCTCAACATCCCCGGCACGCCTGCGTCGGCGGCCTCCTGTCTCGACGGACATGCGCTCGCGAAGCAGGGCCTGGCGGGACGCGCAATGGGCATCGCCACGTCGGGCTCGGTGCTGGGCACGCTCATCGGCATGGTCTTTCTCGCCGGGTTCACGCCGGTGCTCGGCGATCTCGCCCTCAAGTTCGGCGCGTACGAGTTCTTCTGGCTCGCGGTCTTCGGCGTGATCATCGCGGGGACGCTCACGGGCGGCGATCCGCTCAAGGGCTGGATCGCGGGGCTCGTGGGCATCCTTTGCGCGGCGGTCGGCCAGGAGGCCATCTACGCCTACGACCGCTTCAGCTTCGGCAGCCGCGACCTGGCCGGCGGCTTCAATCTCGTCCCCGCGCTTGTCGGCGCCTTCGGCTTCGCCGAGCTCCTCTGCGCAGTGCGCGAGAAGCAGCCGCCGGTCAAGATCAACCCGTTCGACTCCGTGATTCCCAAGCTCGCGGACGTCGTGCGCTACTGGCGCACCATCCTCCGCTCGGGGCTCATCGGGACGTTCATCGGCATTCTTCCGGGAGTCGGCGAGGACGTCGCGGCGTGGTCGTCCTACGCCGCCGCCAAGCGCGCGAGCAAGGAGCCGGAGAAGTTCGGCAAGGGCTCGATCGACGGGCTCATGGCTGCGGAGACCGGCGACAACGCGTGCGTGCCGGGCGCGGTCATCCCCGTGCTCACGCTCGGCATTCCCGGGTCTGCTCCCGCGGCCGTCCTGATGGCGGCGATGCTCATCCACGGTGTGCGCCCGGGTCCGATGATCATGGTCGAGGCACCCACGTTCGTGTACGACGTCGTGGCGATGATGATGTACGCGACCCTCGGCATCCTGCTCTACGGCCTCACCCTCACCAACCTGCTCGTCAAGGTGCTGATGGTCCCGAAGCCCGTGATCCTGCCCATCATCTTCGTGCTGTGCGTCGTCGGCTCGTATGCGATCGCGTCGAGGCTCTTCGACGTGTGGGTGATGCTCGGGTTCGGCGTGCTCGGCTACCTGCTGCGCCGGTTCGGCTATCCCGTGGCGCCGCTGGTGCTCGGGATGGTGCTCGGCGACCTCATGGAGAAGGGCCTCCGCCGCGGCCTCGTCCTGTCCGACGGCAGCCTCTTCCCCTTCTTCACACGCCCCATCTCGGCCGTCCTGTGGATCACCATCGTGCTGGTGATCGTCATGAAGCTCGAGGTGGTCCGCAACCTCTTCCGGCGCGGGCGCGCGCCCGCATGAACATGAAAACCATCCGGCTCGGCATCATCATGAACGGCGTCACGGGACGCATGGGCACCAACCAGCATCTCGTGCGCTCCATCGCGGCCATCCGGGCGCAGGGTGGCGTGCCGCTTCGCAACGGCGATCGCGTCATGCCCGATCCCATCCTCGTTGGCCGCAATGCGGACAAGCTCGCCGCGCTTGCCAAGGCCCACGGCATCGAGCGCGTCGAGACGGACCTCGAGCGTGCGCTCGGCAATCCCGCGGACACGGTCTTCTTCGACGCCGCCACCACGCAGATGCGCCCAGAGCTCCTGCGGCGCGCGATCGCTGCGGGCAAGCACGTCTATTGCGAGAAACCCACCGCGACCACGCTCGCGGAGGCGCTCGACATCGCGCGCACCGCGGAGCGCGCAGGCGTCAAGAACGGCGCCGTGCAGGACAAGCTCTTCCTGCCGGGACTCATGAAGCTCTCCATGCTGCGCGACGCCGGATTCTTCGGACGCATGCTGTCGGTGCGCGGCGAGTTCGGCTACTGGGTATTCGAGGGCGACCTGCAGCCCGCGCAACGGCCCTCGTGGAACTACCGCGCACAGGACGGCGGCGGCATCATCCTCGACATGATGTGCCACTGGCGCTACGTGCTCGACAACGTGATTGCCCGGGTGAAGAGCGTGTCGTGCATCGGCGCGACGCACATCCCGAGGCGCTGGGACGAATCCGGCCAGCCGTACGAGGCGAACGCGGATGACGCGGCCTACGCGACGCTCGAGCTCGAGGGGGGCATCATCGCCACGATCAACATGAGCTGGTGCGTGCGCGTGCGCCGCGACGACCTGGTCACGTTCCAGGTCGACGGCACGCACGGCTCCGCTGTCGCGGGATTGCAGCAATGCCGGTCGCAGGCGCGCGTGAACACGCCGAAGCCCGTGTGGAATCCCGACGTGCCGCAAGCCATCGACTTCTTCGACGGGTGGCAGGCCGTGCCCGACGCGACAACCTACGACAACGGGTTCAAGGTGCAGTGGGAGCACTTCATCCGCCACGTCGTGGAGGATGCGCCGTTCCGGTGGACGCTGCGCGAAGGCGCCAAGGGCGTGCAGCTCGTGGAGTGCGCGCAGAAGAGCTGGAAGGAGCGCAGGTGGATCGATGTTCCGGACTTGCCGGAGTAGCGGAGACGTTCCAATGAATGCGCGCGATCGCTCCAACGCCACCCTGCGACTGCCCACTGCGGCCGGCGGGACCGAAGCCTACACCCTCCACATCCCGCGCGCGTTTCCCGAGCGACCCGCGCGCGCATTCACGCGGGTCGCGTACTCGGCGGCGCACGTCGTCGCCGATCCGCGCGCCGACGTCGATCCCTGGCTCGCCGCGGCCATCGACTGGGACGCGACCCTCGCATATCGCCGTCACCTTTGGTCCCTCGGCCTCGGCGTCGCGGAAGCCATGGACACGGCGCAGCGCGGCATGGGACTCGACTGGCCGACGTCGCTCGAGCTCGTGCGCCGCTCGATCGACGCCGCGCGCGACATTCCCGGTGCAGTCGTGGCGAGCGGCGTGGGCACCGACCACATCCGGCCGGAGGACGCGCGCAGCGTCGACGACGTGATCGCCGCGTACGAGGAGCAACTGGAAGCGGTCGAGGCAATGGGTGGCCGCGTGATCCTCATGGCAAGCCGCGCGCTCGCG
>CAZIZD010000095.1:10349-12942 GCA_964543615.1 uncultured Alcaligenaceae bacterium
GCCAGGGGCCGGCGGCGGCATCTCGGCGCAAGCCGTCGCCCGCTCGCCGGCCGATTACGAGCGCGTGTACGGACGCAGCCTCGCGCAGGTCCGCGAGCCCGTGATCCTGCACTGGCTGGGCGAGATGTTCGACCCGGCGCTCGCCGGATACTGGGGCGATGCCGATCACATGCGCGCGATGGACACCGCGCTTGGCGTCATCGCATCGCATGCCGCGAAGGTCGACGGCATCAAGATCTCGCTCCTCGACGCGGGCAAGGAGATCGCGATGCGGCGGCGGCTGCCGCGCGGCGTGCGCATGTACACCGGCGACGACTTCAACTACGCGGAGCTCATCGAGGGCGACGCGCACGGGCACAGCGACGCACTGCTCGGCATCTTCGACGCGATCGCGCCCGCCGCCTCGGCCGCGCTCGCGGAGCTGGCCGCGGACAACGTCGCCACGTTCCACGACATCCTCGGTCCCACCGTGCCGCTGTCGCGCCACGTCTTCGCCGCACCCACGCGCTTCTACAAGACGGGGGTGGTGTTCATGGCGTGGCTCAACGGCCACCAGTCGCACTTCTCGATGGTGGGCGGCCAGCAGAGCGCGCGCAGCGTCGTCCATCTCGCGGAGCTCTTCCGCCTCGCGGATGCGGCGGGCCTGCTGCGCGATCCCGGTCTCGCGGCGTCGCGGATGCGCGCGTTCCTCGCGGTCAACGGCATCGATGGCTGAACCCGACGCAAGCCTGCTCTCGCTCAACACGGCGACGGTCCGCGCGCAGTGGGACCTTGCGTCGATCGTCGACGGATGCGCGCGTCACGGCATCCGCGGCATCTCGCCCTGGCGCGACCAGGCCGCGAAGGCCGGGCTCAAGGAAGTCGCGGCGCGCATCCGCGGCAACGGCCTCGTCGTGAGCGGGTATTGCCGCGGCGGCATGTTCCCCGCCGTCGATCGCGAAGGACGGCGCGCGGCGCAGGACGACAACAAGCGCGCCGTCGACGAGGCGCTCACTCTCGGCGCCGCATGCCTCGTGCTGGTCGTCGGCGGGTTGCCCAGGGACCGCGACGGCCGCATCGCGGGCAAGGACCTGCAGGGCGCGCGCGAGATGGTGCGCGACGGCATCGGCGAGCTCCTCGAGTACGCGCGGCCCGCGGGCATGCCGCTCGCCATCGAGCCGCTGCATCCCATGTATGCCGCCGACCGCGCATGCGTCAACACGATGGCGCACGCCAACTCGCTGTGCGACGAGCTGGGCGCCGGCCTGGGCATCGCGGTCGATGCGTACCACGTTTGGTGGGACCCCGACCTGCGGCGCGAGATCGAGCGCGCGGGCAGCGCCACGCCTTCGCGTCTTCTCGCGTACCACATCTGCGACTGGCTGGTGCCGACCACCGACCTCCTCACCGATCGTGGCATGATGGGCGACGGCGTGATCGACCTTCCGCTGTTGCGCTCGTGGATGGAAGCGGCGGGTTACCGCGGCATGCACGAGGTCGAGATCTTCTCGGCCAACAACTGGTGGAAGCGCGATCCCGACGAGGTGCTCGCCACCGTCAAGGCAAGGCACCGCGAAGCAAGCTAGGCAGGAGGGAGGCGTCGTGGGCGTTGAACAACCAGGCCCTCGCCAATGGTCGAGGGCGTTGACTCTCGTGCTGGTCGTCGTGCTCTTCGCGGGCGCGCTGTTCGGCTACGACCAGGGCGTGATCTCGGGCGCGCTCGAAGGACTGCAGCGCGAATTCAAGCTCTCGCCCCTCCTGGTGGGGGTCGTGACGAGCTGGGTGACGCTTGGTGCTCTCGCCGGCTCGCTGGCCGGAGGCGAGATCGCAGATCGCCTTGGACGGCGCAGGGCGCTCATCGTCGCCGCCGCGCTGTTCGCGGCGGGCGCGGCGGTCGAAGCGTGGGCGCCGGGTCTCACGGTGCTGGTCGCGGGCCGCCTCATCGTGGGTTTCGGCGTGGGCGTGGCCGCGGTCGCCGCGCCGCTCTACGCCGCCGAGCTCGCGCCCTCCGAGCAACGCGGCCGCTTCGTATCGGCGTACCAGCTCGCGATCACGGTCGGCATCTTCCTGTCGTATCTCGTCGACCAGGCGCTCGCCGACGAGGGACACTGGCGCATGATGCTGGGCGCCTCGGCCGTGCCGGCTCTGCTGCTGCTGGTCGCGATCGTTCCCGCGGTGGAGTCGCCCCGATGGCTCGTGCGCATGGGCCGCATCGACCTTGCGCGCGCCGCGATCGTGCGCGCGCGGCCTTGGGTGGATCCGGATGTGCGGCTCAAGTCCATCGAGGACTCGCTGCGCAACGAGCCGCCGAACGCATCGTGGTCGGAAGTGTTCGCGCGGCAGTGGCGGCGCCCGCTCACGATCGGCATCGGACTCGCGGTGTTCCAGCAGATCACGGGCATCAACGCGGTGATCTACTACTCGGATCGCATCTTCGCCGCGGCCGGTTTTGCCACGCCGCAGGCGCAGACCATGGCCACGACCTGGGCCATCGGCGCGGTCAACGTCGCGTGGAAGGAGTATTTCGGCAGCCACCCGGTGGTGCGCCGTGCCTATGGCCTGGTGCTGCAGTCGGGCATGCGCATCGAGGCCGCATTCACCGCCGAGCTGCCGT
>CAZIZD010000096.1:0-12927 GCA_964543615.1 uncultured Alcaligenaceae bacterium
GGGGTCGCATTGAAGTACGTGAGTCCGGCGGTGGAGATGTGAAAGGCGCCCGACTGCAACGCCGCGATGCCCTCGGCCACGAGTGCGGCCCGGCAGTCCACGAGCCGCGCCTTCTCGGCGCCGTACTCGAGCGCCTTGCGCGGGATCGCGTCGTAGTCGCTCTCGTCGGGCTGCCCCAGGTTCGCGGTGTACGCGTACGGGACCGCGCCCTTGGCGCGCATCCAGTGCAGCGCCGCGCTCGTGTCGAGCCCGCCGGAGAACGCGAGGCCCACCTTCTGGCCGACCGGGACGGATTGCAGGATGTGCGACATGGGGATTGGCCGGATGATCGGGGAATCCGATATTCTAGCGAAGCGACACGCGGCCGGATCGCCGGCCCCGCCGCTCGCCTCCATCAACGAGTCCAAAGACACGCCATGCCTTCCTTCGACATCGTCTCCGAGGTGAACCAGGTCGAGGTTCACAACGCGATCGACCAGGCCAACAAGGAAATCACCAACCGCTTCGACTTCAAGGGGTCGGACGCGCGCATCGAGTACAAGGAAAAGGAGAAGATCCTGACCCTGTTCGCCGACGACGAATTCAAGCTCTCTCAGGTCACCGACATCATGACCGGCAAGCTCACCAAGCGCGGCATCGACATCCGCTCGCTCAAGTACGGCGACCCCGAGAAGGTGTCGGGCAACAAGGTCAAGCAGGCCGTCACCGTGCGCACGGGCGTCGAGCAGGAGCTCGCGAAGAAGATCGTGCGCGTCATCAAGGACAGCAAGCTGAAGGTGCAGGCGTCGATCCAGGGCGACGCCGTGCGCGTATCGGGGGCGAAGCGCGACGACCTGCAAGGCGCGATCGCCCTCATTAAGAAGTCGATCACCGACTTCCCGCTGCAGTACCAGAATTTCCGCGACTAGCGGCTAGCGCAGCGTCGGCAGCAGCGCGTTCAGATTCTGCGGGACGATGCGGATTACGCCCGCATGCGGAGCGTCGATGTCGCCGATCAGGAAGAACGCGATCGATACGACCAGCGGCAGGACCAGCAGCAGACGGAGCTCGAGCCTGGGGTGCTTCGCGTTGCGGCCCACCATGAAATTCGCGCGGGATGCGGTTCCACCACGCGGCCTGCGCGTAGCCCTGCGAGTTGATGACGTCGTTCATGCCCACCATGATCATCACGGACACGGGGTCGCGCTGGGTCTGCGCGGGGTCGCGCACCACGGCCCACAGGTCCGACTGGAGCTTGGCGGTGCGGGCGCCGATCTCCTCGAGCTTCGCGGCGTCGCGGGTCGTGTAGAAGAGGATGCGCTCGCGCGTGTAGTCGCGCAGGAGCGCCCGCGCCTTCTCGGCCGCCGCCGGCGGCAGCAGGTCCACCCGAAGGTACTCGGTGCCGATGGCGTTGGCCTCTTCCTCCTCGAGGTTCTTGCGCTGGTCGTAGCGGGTGAGCGCCATCGAGAACGTGAAACCGATGATGAGCCCGAGCAGGGTGAGCGTCGCCGCGAGCACGACGCCGAAATCGTCGCGGGCATCGACCGCAGCCGTGGACTTGCGCGCGGCCACCCACGCGCCGCACCACGACGCCGCGGCCATCAGCAGGAACGAGATCGGCAGCAGGAGCAGCAGAGGGTAGTCGATGACCAGCATGGCGCCATCGCCCGTCGTCAGGCGATGTCCTCCGCCAGCGCCTTGCGGGTCGCCTCGCCCACCGCGGGAATCTCCGCGACGTACTCGGGATGGTCGACGCCGATGCCCAGCGCCGCACCCTCCTTCAGCGCCGACGCCATCGCGCGGTCGAGCTCGAAGCGGAGGAAGTGCACCGCCGATGTCTTCTCGTCGGTCTCGCGGTCGAGATCCTCGTCGGCGATGGCGTAGACGCGGTCGAAGCCGGCCACACGCACCCACACGCGATCCTCGATGCCGCGCAGTCGTCCGAGGGCGCGGCGGCGCTCGTCGACGTCCTCGTACTCGATCATCATCGACGCCTTGAAGTTGCCGCCGTCGGGCACGAGCGGGTTGTAGGCGTCGAGCTCGTCCTGGATGCCGGCCTCCTCGAACGTCTTCTCGATGCGCAGCATCTCCTGGATCTGGTAGCGCAGCGTGAGCTCGTCCTCGAAGATGAGCGTGAGGTGCTCGCCGAGGTGCACGGTGCGCGCACGCTTGTGCTCCAGCACGCGCGCGCGGAAGTGCGGGCGCTCCCTGGCATACGTCTCGAGCGTCATCAGGCTTTCGCGGGTGATCTTGCCTTGCGTCATGGCTTGGGCCTGCACGTTGGTGGGGTCAGGGAAGGCCATAGGCCATGCGAAGGAGCGTCAGCGGGTGCTCCTTGCGGCCGCGCATGGAGCCCTTCTCCTCGATGCCCTGCACGATGCGCCGTCCGGCGATGGGGCAGTCGGAGCTCACGAAGTCAGGGTCGCCGTCGGCCATGCGCGCGAACACGGGCTTGCCGATCTTCATCGACGTCGCATAGAACTCGGCCTTCACGCCGTAGCTGCCGTCGTGTCCCGCGCAGCGCTCGACGGTGTTGATCTCCGTGCCGGGGATCCAAGACAGCGCCTCGCGCGTCTTCTGCCCCACGTTTTGCACGCGCGCGTGGCACGGGATGTGATAGCTCACCTTGCCGAGCGACTGCCTGAAGTCGCGCTTGATGAGCCCGTCCTTGTCGCGCAGCACGAGATACTCGAACGGGTCGAACATCGCGTCGCGCACGGCCTTGACGTCGTCGTTCTCAGGAAAGAGGAGCGGCAGCTCCTGCTTCCACATGAGGGTGCACGACGGCACCGGCGTGACGATGGCGTAGCCCTCGCGCGCGAGCTTCGCGAGCGACGGCAGGTTCTGCTCCATGAGCGACTGCACCGTCTCGAGGTCGCCGACCTCGAGCTTGGGCATGCCGCAGCACGCCTCGCTTTGCGCGAGCGTGTAGGGAATCTCGTTGTGCGCGAGGATCGCGATGAGATCGCGCCCGATCCCGGGCTCGTTGTAGTTGACGTAGCAGGTGGTGAAGATCGCCACCTTGCCGGGCGTGCGCTCGCCGTCGCGAACCGGCCACGCGATGCTCGGCGCGGCGTCCTCGCGCAGCGTCGGATGCGCATAGGGCGGAAGTGCTGCGTCCTTGGCGATGCCGAGGGTGGCCTGCATGGCGCTGCGCATCATCGGCGTGCGGTTGACCGCGTTGACCATCTTCACGACGACGGGAATCGTCGCGAGCTTGCCGAGGCGATCGGTGCTCGTCAGCAGCTTGTCGCGAAACGAGAGCTTGCCGTCGCGGAATTTCTTGACCTTGGCCCGCAGCATGAGGTGCGGGAAGTCGACGTTCCAAGGGTGCGGCGGAACGTACGGGCACTTGGTCATGTAGCAGAGGTCGCACAGGTAGCACTGGTCGACGACCTTGCCGTAATCGGATTTCGCGACACCGTCCACTTCACCCGTCTTGCTCTCGTCGACCAGGTCGAAAAGCGTCGGGAACGAGCCGCACAGGCTCACGCAGCGGCGGCATCCGTGGCAGATGTCGAAGACGCGCTCGAGCTCCTTGTCGAGCGCGTCCTGATCGACGAATTCCGGGTTGCGCCAATCGATGGGATGGCGGGTGGGGGCTTCTAACGAGCCCTCTCGATTCGACATGTGGTGTGCCCTCGCTCCTCACCCGGCCCCTCCCCGCGCACGGGGAGAGGGCCGGAATGGGAAGCGTCCGTGGCTAGTCCGCGAGGGCGTCCAGCGCCTTCTGGAAGCGGTTTGCATGCGAGCGCTCGGCCTTCGCGAGCGTCTCGAACCAGTCTGCGATCTCGTCGAAGCCTTCGTCGCGCGCCGACTTCGCCATGCCCGGGTACATGTCGGTGTACTCGTGCGTCTCGCCGGCGACGGCCGCCTTCAGGTTCTGCCGGCTACTGCCGATCGGCAGGTCGGTGGCGGGATCGCCCACGGCTGCGAGATAGTCGAGGTGGCCGTGCGCGTGACCCGTCTCGCCTTCCGCGGTCGAGCGGAACAGCGCGGCCACGTCGTTCTGGCCTTCGACGTCGGCCTTGTTTGCGAAGTACAGGTAACGGCGGTTCGCCTGCGACTCGCCCGCGAATGCGGCCTTGAGGTTGTCGTGCGTCTTGGTGCCTTGCAGGGACTTCATCGGTGTTTCCTCCTCTCGATTGTGAAGCGGAAAGCGTCGCCGCGACTGACGGCGATGCCTTCGATTGTGCGCGCCCGTGCCCGGTGCGTCTAATTCATTATGCCAATAGTTGCGATAGGATGCGTCAATGAGTGCACCTTGACAGCAGAGGCCTCGATGTCACCGCTTTCCGACGACGCGCTCGACCGCCTGTTCCGAGAAGCGCGCACCTTCCCGTACTTCCTCGACAAGCCCGTGAGTGACGAGACCTTGCGCCGCATCTACGATCTCGCGCGCCTCGGGCCCACGTCCACCAACTCGAATCCGGGACGGTTCGTCTTCCTGCGCTCGGACGAGGCGCGTGCGCGGCTTGCGCCGGCGTTGTCCGCGGGCAACCTCGACAAGACGATGAAGGCGCCCGTCACCGCGATCCTCGCGTACGACCTCGAGTTCCACGAACACCTGCCGCGGCTCTTCTCGCACGTCGATGCGCGCAGCTGGTACGTCGGCAAGCGCGATCACATCGTCACGACGGCATTCCGCAACAGCACGCTGCAGGGCGCATATTTCATCCTTGCGGCGCGCGCGCTGGGGCTCGACTGTGGCGCGATGTCCGGCTTCGACAACGCCAGGGTCGACGCCGAGTTCTTCCCCGACGGCCGGCTTCGCAGCAACTTCCTCATCAACGTCGGTTACGGCGACCGCACGAAGCTGCTCCCACGTCATCCGCGACTCGCGTTCGAGGAAGCGTGCAGCTTCCTGTGATCCGCGCGCGGCGCGCCACAAACATGCCATGCTGATTCCGTTCCAGTGGATCGGCCTGTTCGCGACCGTCGTGGTGTGGGTCGTGATGTTCGCGCTCGGCCTCATGCTCGGGCGCGAGCAGATCGCGGCCGCCATGCAGCGGCGCGTCGTGCTGGCGGCGGTTCTCTTCGCGGTGATCGTGCCGGTGCCGGCGCTCTCGGTGCTGGCGGTCAAGGTCTTCGGCATCAAGGGAGCCGTTGCAGCAGGCATCGTGCTCATGGCGGTGTCTCCGGGCGCGCCGGTCGCGCTGCGGCGCGCGCTCGACGCGGGAGGCGACCGCGGCTTCGCGCCGGCGCTGCATCTTGCCGTCGTCGCGCTCGCCGTCGTGACCGTGCCGCTCAGCGTGGCGATCCTCGACTGGATCTTCGCAAAAGACTTCGTGGTCACGCCGCTGCACATCGCGAAGCAGGTCTTCCTCGCGCAGCTCCTGCCCATGGCCATCGGCGCATCGCTGCGCGCTCTCATGCCCGCTCTCGCGGCCAGGATCGAGCAAAGGCTCGTGCGCATCGGGAACGTCCTGCTCGCGGTGTTGGGCCTCATGGTGCTGGTGGACCTGCCGGCGATCCTTGCGGCGGTCGGCTACGTGCCCATCGTCGCCGGCATCGGCATGACGCTGTGCGCGCTCGCGACCGGCGCGGCCTTCGCATGGCGCGATCCTGCGGTGCGGCCCGCCGCGGCCATCGCCGCGGCGATGCGCAATCCGGGGCTGGCGCTCGTGATCGCGACGGTGAACCGCACGCCCCCGGACGTGACGGCCGCGGTGATCGGCTACGCGATCGGTCTCGGCCTCACCGTCGTCGCATTCCTGCAGTGGCGCAAGCGGCGCGACGCGGCCGCCCAGAGCGAGGTTGCGTGAGAACGGCGCGGGCATGGCTCACGGCCGCCGTGGCGGTCCTGCTCACCTCCTGCGCGAGCCAGTACTTCCGGTCGGCGCCCCCGCCCGGCGAGCCACCGGCGCCGCGATCGCTCGCGCAGTGGCCCGACACCGAGCACTGGTGGGGCATCGTCTTCAACGGCGAGAAGATCGGCTTCTCGCACCTCGCGATCGCGCCCTCGGGGGAGCCCGGCCTGTGGGAAATTCGTTCCGACGCCGCGTTCGTGCTTCGCTTCCTCGGCTTCACCAAGCGGGTCAACCTCAAGTCCCGCGACGTGGTGCGATCCGACCTCTCGCTCGTGCGGTTCAGCTACGAGTACGTGATCGACGGCAACGCGATCTCGCTCGCCGGGGAGCGGCAGGGCGATGCGCTCGCGGTGTCCGTGGCGCATGCGGGTGAGACGCTCCAGCGCACGTTCCAGGCGCATGGCCGCCTCTACCCGCAGTCCGGCATAGCGCTCTACCCGGCGCTGCACGGACTCGTGCCCGGGCGCGAATTCGGGTACGACGTGTGGAGTGGCGAGCTGCAGAAGATCACGGGCGTGGTCCAGAAGGTGGGACGATACGAACGCAGTTCGCTGTTCGAAGGCGACGCGTACCGCGTCGACACGCGCATGGAAGGCTACGGCGTCGAGAGCTGGATCGACGCACGCGGCCGGACGCTGCTCGAGATCGGCATGAACGGCGTCCTGATCTCGGGGCTCGAGACGCGGGACCGCGCGCTCGCATACCTCACGTCCGCGTCGCTCAACAAGACCGAGGCGCTGGTCGACTTCAGCCTCGTGCGGGTGTCGCCCCCGATCGCCGAGGCGCGCAGGAGCACGCGCATGCGCGTTGCCCTCGAAGGCGGCGGGAGCGCCGTTCCCTCGGACGGAGTGCAACGGTGCGAGCGCCAGGACGCGCGCTTCGTGTGCGAGGTGGTTCCCGCGGGCACGCCGGGGGATGGTGCGGGAGACAAGGATCCGCGTTATCTCGCTTCGACGTTCACGGTGCCCGCGAGCAATCCGGCGATCGCATCGCTGGCCGCGCAGGTCGCAGGCGGTGCGGGGGACGAGCGCGAGCGCCTGGCGCGACTCAACGACTGGATCCAGGCGAACATCCGCAAGTCACCGGCGGACACCTGGAGCGCGCTCGACGTGCTCAGGACACGCGAGGCCGAGTGCCAGGGGCACGCCTACCTCTTCGCGGCGCTGGCTCGCTCCCTGCGCATTCCCACCCGGGTGGTCAACGGCGTGGTCTACTCGGACGACCACAGCGGATTTCTCTACCACACATGGGTCGAGAGCTACGCCGATGGCCGGTGGATCGCGATCGACCCGACGTTTGGCGCCCTCCCGGCCGACGCGACCCACGTCAAGCTCGTCGAGGGCGAGACGCTCGCCGATCTCACCCCGCTCGCCGGCTGGATCGGGAGCCTGCGCATGCAGCTGATCGAGATCCGTTAGTCGATCTTCTCGTACGCCGGCAACGTGAGGAATTCGACGAACTCGTCGTTGTCGACCAGGTCCTCGAATATCTTCGCGGCCTCGTCGTAGCGGCCCTCGCCGAACGCGGGACCCAGGAGGTCGCGAATCTTCTGCATCTCCTCGGGGATCATCGCGGCGACCATCGCCTTGGTCACCTTGCGGCCGTCGTCGAGCACGCCCTTGGGCGAGCGGATCCACTGCCACACCTGCGAGCGCGAGATCTCGGCGGTGGCCGCGTCTTCCATCAGGTTGTAGATGGGCACCGCGCCCTGGCCCGCGAGCCACGCGCCGATGTACTGGATCGCGACGTTGATGTTGAGGCGAAGCCCGCGCTCGGTGATGGGCGTCTCGGGCTCGAATTTCACGAGGTCCGCGGCGCCCACCTTCACGTCCTCGCGCTTCTTGGTGGCGATCTGGTTGGGCTGCGGCATGAGCTTGTTGAACGCCTCGAGCGCGACGGGCACCAGCGCGGGGTGCGCGACCCACGTGCCGTCGTGGCCGTAGTTGGCCTCGCGCTCCTTGTCGGCCTCGACCTTGGCGAACGCTTCGGCGTTGGCCTTCTCGTCGTTCTTGACGGGAATCTGCGCGGCCATCCCGCCCATCGCGTGGATGTTGCGGCGGTGGCAGGTCTTCACGAGGAGCTCGGCGTAGCTCTTCATGAAGTGCGTGGTCATCGTGACCAGCGCGCGGTCGGCGAGGCAGAAGTCGTGGTTGCTGCGGAATTTCTTGATGCAGCTGAAGATGTAATCCCAGCGGCCGGCGTTGAGCCCGGCGGAGTGCTCGCGCAGCTCGTACAGGATCTCGTCCATCTCGTACGCGGCGAGTATGGTCTCGATGAGCACCGTGGCCTTGATCGATCCGCGCGGCACGCGAAGCTCGTCCTGCGCCATCACGAAGATGTCGTTCCACAGCCGCGCCTCGAGGTGCGACTCGAGCTTGGGCAGGTAGAAGTACGGTCCCGTCCCGCGCGCGAGGAGCTCCTTCGCGTTGTGGAAGACGTAGAGGCCGAAGTCGAAGATGCCGCCCGACACGGGCTGGCCGTCGATCTTCACGTGCTTTTCGGGGAGATGCCATCCGCGCGGGCGCACGAACAGCACGGCGGTCTTCGCGTTGAGGCGGTACTGCTTGCCTTCCGGCGACGTGAAGTCGATGCGCCGGCGCACGGCGTCGCGCAGATTGATGTGGCCCTGCAGGTTGTTGTCCCACTTCGGCGTGTTGGCGTCCTCGAAGTCGGCCATGAACACCGACGCGCCGGAATTGAGCGCGTTGATCACCATCTTGCGGTCGACGGGACCCGTGATCTCGACGCGGCGGTCCTGGATGTCGGCCGGAATCGGAGCGCACGTCCACGAGCCCTCGCGGATCGCGCGCGTCTCGGGCAGGAAGTCGGGCAGCTTGCCGGCGTCGAACTCGGCCTGGCGCGTGGCGCGCCTGGCCAGGAGCTCGTTGCGGCGGCCGCCGAACGCGCGCTGCAGCTTCGCGACGAATGCGACCGCCTCGGGCGTCAGGATCTCGGCGTACTCAGGGGTGACGCGGCCGGTGATCTCCACACCGGGGCCGAACTGGGACGTGCTCATGGGGCGACTCGCGAGAGGGGATTCGGGAATCGTTCGCGTGAAACGCGAACGACACCGCTATTTTATCAGTCGGCGCTCGCCCGCCGAGCCTTCGCTTTTACGCGAGCGTCAGGGGGCGGAGCACATCGCGACCGCCATGGGTCCGTAACCTTCGGCGATCCACCCCTTGGCGACCATCGCATCGCGAATCGTGCGATCTATCGTGTACCGATGATTGGAATCGACGCGCGAATTCCACACGCGATAGACCGCCTTCGAGCCGCCTGCGCAGGCGCCGGTCGTCGTGTCCGGCATCGACGCGAAAAAGGCCTTGGGCGTCTCGTAAACGTAGCCCGCGTAGTTGGGATCGGTGAGCGTGAGCGCGTCGACCGCCGCGCACTCGGCTGCCGAGACGGAAAAGAAGTGCGAATCTCCGCGCGACGGCGGGATGTAGAAACGGCAGACCGGCTTCGCGGGCACCGTCGCCGCGTCGGCACTGCCGAACACCTGGAACGCCTGCCCCGTGCGCGTCCAGCCTGGGTGGATCCCGCGATCGAGGTCGGCAATCTCGAGCGGATTCGAGGTGACGAAATAGTGATCCACATCGGCGCGGTAATACTCGATGACCGATTGGGCGCCGGGCACGATGCGCGTCAGCGCGAACGGCTGGTTGTATGGACCCTCCGCCGGTGTGCCTGGCGCCAGTGCGCCGCCCGCGATCCATTTACCGTCCGCTTGCTGGGCGAGCGCACCAGCGCGGCCGAAGCCATCGAGCTTCAGGATCCCGTCGACGCCGAACGAGGTGTCGATGAAGCCATGCTGATCGTAGCGGGAGAGGAACGCGCCGGCATGCACGTTGTATTGCGGCTCGACCGAATTGAAGGCGACGAGACGCCCGTCGCCCTGAGCCAGGAGATCGACGATCTCCGCGCTCGGATGTCCCGGAATGCCGACTGTCACGCCCGCCGTGCCGAACGAAGTGTCGAGGGTGCCGGACGCCGTAAGCCGAAGCAGCAGGGGCTCGATCGAGGCGGAGGTGCGGGAACCGCCCAGCACGAGCTTGCCGTCGGGTCCCCTCGCAATGCTCGTGATCGTCAGCGCGCCATCCTGGCCCATTGGGATCATCGCAAAGCCGTCGGTTCCGAAGCCGCGATCGAGCGTGCCCCCGGTCGAGAGCCGTATCGCGAGCGCAAAGGCTGCGCGTCCCGACCCGTTGGGCGACCAACCAGCGACCACCAACTTGCCGTCCGGCTGCTCGACGGCGCGCGTCGCGTAGTACTTAGGCAAGCCGGGCGGAGCGGGCACGTCCAGCACGATCATTCCACCGCTACCGAACGCGGCATCGAGCTGTCCCGATGGCGTGAACCGCACGACGGCCGGCTTGACGTTGAACTTGGCGATGGCGTTGCCCACCACCACGATCGAGCCGTCGCGTGCCAGAAGCGTGTGAGTCGCTTCCAGGGTGTAATTGGGAAACAGATTGGCAACTGCAACCCCGTCGGCGCCAAAATCGACGTCGCGGCTGCCGTCCGGGTGAAAGCGCGAAAGCGCGATGAAGGTCTGGAAATCCTTGGTGGCGGGATCCGCAACCACAAACTTGCCGTCGTCCTGGACCGCCAATGTGGCGCCCGGGACGTTCGACTGCGTCGGCAGGATGATGCTCCCGCTCCCGGCGAGGGATCGATCGAGGGTGCCGTCCGCGTTGTAGCGTGCGATGACCCGGGCCCACTCGCCGGGGCTGGACCCGCCCGTCGCGTAGGGGACCGTCTGCTGTGCCGCCATGGCAAGTAATTTGCCGTCCGGCAACGCGATCACGCGCGTCGCATGGCTCGGAAGCGGCGCGCCCGTTGCCGGATCCACGAACGTGCCGAACGACGTCGCGGCGACGCCGCTCTTACCGAACGTGGGGTCCGGCGTCCACGGCGCCGCGACGGCGACGTGACTCAGCGCGACAAGCAGCCAGAGTACGAACCGCATCAGGCGACCGCCGTCTCTCCCGTGCGAACCGTCAACATCCGCTGCGAGGCACCCCGGTTGATGGCGCTCGTCAGCGCCCGCAGCGTGGCCGTGACGATGTTCGCGTCGCGCCCCACGCCGTAGACGGTGCGATCGGCACCGACGCGCAGCTGCACGTACGACACCGCCATCGCGTCCTCGCCCGCGCCGATCGCGTGCTCGTGGTAGTTGAGCACGTGGATGGGCAGGTTGAGCCCCGCGCGCACCGCCGCGACGAACGCATCGACCGGACCGTTGCCCGCGCCGTGCAGCACCGTCTCCACGCCGTCGACGCGCAGGTGCGCGGTGAGATGCTCGACTGTGCCGTCCGCGCCGTTGTGCTGCGCGCGATGGCCGACGAAGGCAACCGGTGAGGTCGCGTCGAGGTACTCGCGCACGAATGCGGCATGGATGTCGGCGGACGAGAGCTCTTTGCCCGTCGAATCGGTGATGCCCTGGATCACCTGCGAGAACTCGATCTGCAGAAGACGCGGCAGCGCGAGTCCGTGGTCGCGCTCGAGAAGGTAAGCGATGCCGCCCTTGCCCGACTGGCTGTTCACACGGATTACCGCCTCGTAGGTGCGGCCCAGGTCGGCGGGGTCGAGGGGGAGATACGGCACGTCCCACACCTCGTTGCCCTGCGCGAGATCGGCCGCGCGCGCGGCGAGGCCCTTCTTGATCGCGTCCTGGTGCGACCCGGAGAACGCGGTGAACACGAGCTCGCCGCCGTACGGATGGCGCGGATGCACCGGCAATTGATTGCAGTACTCGACCGTGCGGATCACGTCGCCGATATCGGAGAAGTCGATGCCGGGGTCGATGCCCTGCGAATGGAGATTGAGGCCAAGGGTCACGAGGCACACGTTGCCGGTGCGCTCGCCGTTGCCGAAGAGGCAGCCCTCGACGCGATCGGCGCCGGCCATCACGCCCAGCTCGGCCGCGGCCACGCCGCAGCCGCGGTCGTTGTGCGGATGGAGCGAAAGCACGATGCTGTCGCGGCGGGCGAGGTTGCGATGCATCCACTCGATCTGGTCCGCGTACACGTTGGGCGTGGACATCTCGACCGTCGCCGGGAGATTGACGATCGCCTTGTGCTCGGGCGTGGGCTGCCAGACGTCGAGAACCGCGTCGCAGACGTCCTTCGCGAAGTCGAGCTCGGTGCCGGTGAAGCTCTCGGGCGAGTACTGGAACGTCCACTCGGTGCCGGGCTGCTTCGCGGCGCAGTCGCGCACGATGACCGCCGCGTCCACCGCGATCTGCTTGATGCCTTCGCGGTCGAGGTTGAACACGACGCGCCGCTGCGTGGTGGACGTGGAGTTGTAGAGGTGGACGATCGCGCGCTTGGCCCCCCGCAACGACTCGAAGGTGCGCTCGATGAGCGGCTCGCGCGCCTGCGTGAGCACCTGCACGTTGACGTCGTCGGGGATCAAGTTCTGCTCGACCAGGAGCCGGACGAAGTCGAAGTCGGTCTGCGACGCGGCAGGAAATCCGATCTCGATTTCCTTGTAGCCCATCTTCACGAGCAGCCGGAACATGCGGAGCTTGCGCTCGGCGTCCATGGGCTCGATGAGCGCCTGGTTGCCGTCGCGCAGGTCGACGCTGCACCACACCGGCGGCTTCTCGATGACGCGCGACGGCCACGTCCGGTCTTGGAGGGCGATGGGTTGGAACGGTCTGTATTTGCGGGTCGGGTCGATCATCATGGTCTTCCTCGGGCGCGCGGCGCGCGCAGCACGGCACATGAGGCTTCACCGTCCGGTCTTCTGGACAGCAGGGTCACATCTCGAATTGGGGGGTGTGGTTTATGTGCGCGCGGGGCGCAGCAGCAGACCGCGCAGGATCAGCGCAAGCGCGGACAGCGAGGTCCGGGGGCCGATGGCGGTAGGGGAAACGCTGCTCATACGAGGGTTAACATACCCCATCCCACGCACCGCCGCAAGAGGACTCCCTTGAAAGGCCCCGTGCGCGCCCGAGCGTCTCCAGCCCTGCCTTTGGCACGTGTCCTGCGAACGGACGTGGCCGTGTTCGCCCTGCTCCTCGCCGCGGCGGGTATCGCCTCCTCGCTGCTCGGCCAGGACGCGAACTGGGACCTCCAGAACTACCACTACTACAACCCGTGGGCGTGGTGGAACGGCCGCATCTTCGATC
>CAZIZD010000097.1:0-12921 GCA_964543615.1 uncultured Alcaligenaceae bacterium
CGGCGCGGCTCGCTTCCGCGACGACCTTGTCCATCACGCCCGGCAGCTCGACATCCTGGCCGCCGCGCGCGAGCAGGACCTGGCAGGCATGCGTGTAGGAGGCGACCGCCGAGAGTGGTTGGTTCAACTCGTGCGCAAGCGTGGACGCGAGCTCGCTCGCCGCCGCGGCGCGCAACGTGCGGTCGAGCTCGAACTGCTTGTCGCGCAGCTTGGCCTCCGCCGCGCGGCGCTCCTCGACCGCCGCGGCAAGGAAAAGGCCGGTGGTGGCGAGCGCAAGCATGAGGAACTGGAAGTCGAGCACCGCGCCCGCGCGGCCGCGACCGTACAGAAGGGCGACGATGAGGCCGACCTGGATCGCAAGCGTGGCCGCGGTGGTTCCCGTCATGCCACGGCGCATCGCGATCCAGATGAGAGGAATGAAGAGCACGTAGAAGAGCTTGAGCTCGATCCCGTGCACCGAGCCGAATACCAGCCAGAGCGCTGCGACGATCGCCGCCGCCTGGGCGGCGGTCTCGAGCGCGCGCCCCGCATACGCTTCGCGCCACCGGCCCCACGCGAGGAGGAAGGGCGTGGTGACCACGATGCCGATCACGTCGCCGATCCAGAACTGCGATAGCGTGCGCGGGAAGGCGTCGAGCGCGACCACGCCGCCCAGCACGAAGATGCCGATGTAGACGAGGCCGATCAAGAGCGTCGCGCATACGACGGTCGCCGCGAACGCCGCCGCGTCGCGCATCGAGCCGATCGCGCGCTCGCCGCGCAGCACGCGCGAGAGCGCGAGCGTCGTCGCGGTGTAGCCGAGGGCGAGCCACGCGCACGCGAGGATCGTGTAGGGCCACGGGCTCGTGAGGCCGCGGACGAGCACGTCGGCCAGGAACGCCGCCACGAACAGCCATGGCGTCATCGCCATACCGTGACGCAGCACCATGAAGACCGAGAGGCCCGGGGGCGGATTCCAGGGCGTGATGCCGAGCGGCCCGAACGGGTCGACGAAGCTCACCCAGTCGAGGAGGAGGTAGATTGCGACGTAGGCGACGGCGACGGTCACGCGCAAGCGCCGCGGCCGCGGGAAAGCACGCGCGTCTAGGGCCTGGATCGGCATGCCTCCGACTATAGCGCGAGCCCGCCGAAGCGGCGCGTGAACGCCTCGTCGGCCGGGGGCCATGCTTCTCCGGATTCGGCGAGCGTGGCGGCCAGGTGCCGCTCGGCATCGCGATGGGTGAGGCGGTAGAAGTCGCGGCACAGCGCGTAGGCGGCGGCGCCTGGCCAGTCGAGGGGCAGGAGCGCCGCGGGCAGCAAGGGATCGCGCAGCAGCACGCGACGGTATGCGTGGATGAGCATCGTGCGTACGACGAAGCACTGCTGCGGGTCGTGCGCGGTGCCGGCGCGGAAATGGTCGATCACGCCGCCGAAGCGGGTCAGGAACTTGCGGTAGTGCGCGGCGAGCGCGTCGAGGTCCCACGCATCGGCCACCACCGACGCAATCGGCCTGCCGCGGATCTCCGACGCGATGACCACGTTCGCGGTGTCGGCCACGCCGCGCGCCGCGAGGATCGACGGCAGGGCGCGCGCGGGCTCGTGCGGACGCAGGAATGTGGTGGTGCCGACCGCGCCGAAACCGGCCCATGCGAGCTCTTCGCGAAGCGCCGCCCGCTGCGCGGCATCGACCCGGTCGGCGAGCACGAGCTCCCACTCGCCGTGCCAGTCGTCCGCGGGGCGGTCGTAGATGCGGCGGTAGGCGTCGTGGAAGCGGCGCGCGCCGTCGCGGGTGAGGCGGTAGCGGCTGCGGCGCCCCTCGCTCGAGCGCGCGAGCCAGCCGTCGGCCGTGAGCCGGAAGACGCTCGTGCGCACGAGCCTCTCGTTGATGTCGAACGGGGCCATGAGACGGATGAGCCCCGCGAGCCAAACGGGGGCGGCGTGGGGAGCGAGCGCGTCGCCCCACACCGTCACGATGAGGGACTTGGCGCGGGGCGGGTCGGACGCCAGCACCCGCCGGATCCAGCGGGCGACGGAGAAATCTGATACAGATATCGCTGGATTCACGGAAAAACTGTATCATATTTCCGCAGCGGGTGGGGCGGGGGGTGGAGCAACCCCGTGGCCAGCCCCGCGGGCAGCCCGCGGCGGCGGCAACCCCGAACAGGAGGACAAGATGTACGCGCAGCAGGTCGACACCGGACTCGCCAAGGTCCAGACGCTCGCCGACATCAGCGAGGAGGATCGCGCCTTCCAGGCGCGCATCGACGCCGACATCAAGATCGAGCCCACCGACGCGATGCCCGAGGCCTACCGGCGCACGCTCGTCCGGCAGATCCAGCAGCACGCGCACTCCGAGATCGTGGGCATGCTGCCGGAAGGCAACTGGATCGCGCGCGCGCCCACCCTCAAGCGCAAGGCGATCCTGCTGGCCAAGGTGCAGGACGAGGGCGGTCATGGCCTGTACCTGTACGCGGCCGCGGAGACGCTCGGCGTCTCGCGCGACCAGCTCATCGCCGACCTGCACGCCGGCAAGGTCAAGTATTCGTCGATCTTCAATTACCCGACGCTCAACTGGGCGGACATCGGCGCCATCGGCTGGCTTGTCGACGGCGCGGCGATCATGAACCAGATCCCGCTCTGCCGATGCAGCTACGGTCCGTACGCGCGGGCGATGGTGCGCATCTGCAAGGAGGAGTCGTTCCACCAGCGCCAGGGCTACGACATCCTGCTCTCACTCTGCCGCGGCACGCCGGAGCAGAAGGCGATGGCGCAGGACGCGCTCGACCGCTGGTGGTGGCCGTCGCTCATGATGTTCGGCCCGCCGGACGCCGCGAGCGTGCACAGCGCGCAGTCGGCCAAGTGGAAGATCAAGCTCCTGTCCAACGACGAGCTGCGGCAACGCTTCGTCGACCAGACGGTGCCGCAGGCCGACTACCTTGGATTGAAGATGCCCGATCCGGATTTGCGCTGGAACGAGGCGCGCGGGCACTACGACTTCGGCGAGATCGACTGGGCCGAGTTCCACGAGGTGCTGAAGGGCAACGGCCCGTGCAACCGCGAGCGCATGGCCGCGCGCGTGGAAGCGTGGGAGAACGGTGCGTGGGTGCGCGAGGCGGCGGTGGCGCACGCGCAGAAGAAGGCACGACGAAAGGAAGCCGCATGAGCGCGAAGCGCGGCCCCCGAGCGCGAATTGCCCTGGAGCGCGAAGCGCGGAAGGAGATCGTATGAGCAAAGAGTGGCCCCTCTGGGAAATCTTCATCCGCTCGCAGCACGGCCTCGCGCACAAGCACGTGGGCAGCCTGCACGCGCCGGACGCTGCGATGGCGGTGAAGAACGCGCGCGACGTCTACACGCGCCGTAACGAAGGCGTGTCGATCTGGGTCGTGCGCTCGGCGGACATCACGGCGTCGAGCCCGGGCGACCGCGAGGCGCTGTTCGACCCCGCTTCCAGCAAGATCTACCGGCACCCGACGTTCTTCCCGATGCCGGAAGACGTGAAGCACATCTGACGGCCATGACGAATCCCAACCTCGAGTATCTCCTGCGCCTCGGCGACAACGACGTCGTGCTCGCCCAGCGCCTCGGCGAGTGGGTGGGCCACGGCCCGGTGATCGAGGAGGACATCGCGCTCACCAACGTCGGGCTCGATCTCCTGGGACAGGGGCGCATGTGGCTCACGTACGCGGGCGAGGTCGAGGGCCGCGGCCGCGACGAGGACGCGCTCGCGTTCCTGCGCGACCAGCACGAGTACCGCAACGTGCAGCTCGTCGAGATGCCGAATGGGGACTTCGCGGACACCATGGCGCGCCAGCTCTATTTCGATCACGCGCACTTCCTCCTGCTGCGCGGGCTTGCCGGTTCCTCCGACCCGCGCATCGCCGAGATAGCCGCCAAGGCCGTGAAGGAAGTCGCGTATCACGTGGAGCGCAGTGCCGACTGGGTGATCCGGCTGGGCGACGGCACCGAGGAGTCGCATCGGCGCATGCAGCGGTCCCTCGACCGCCTGTGGCCATACACCGGCGAGCTCTTCGCAGCCGATGCGGTCGATACGGAGCTCGCGCAAGCGGGCATCGCGGTCGATCCGCGTGCATTGAGGGATCCGTGGCTCGCCGCGATCGGTGCCGTGCTCGACGAGGCCACGCTCACGATGCCCGCCGGCGAGTGGATGCAGGGCACGCGACGCGGCGGCGGCAAGCAGGGCGTGCACACGGAGCATCTCGGACACCTGCTTTCCGAGATGCAGTTCCTGCAGCGCGCGTATCCGGGCGCGCAGTGGTGACCGCAGAGCAGCTCGCCATCGAATCGGCCGCGTCAATGAATGCGACGGTCGACATCGTCTGGGATGCGCTCGCGGGGGTGCCCGATCCCGAGGTGCCGGCAATCTCCATCGTGGAACTGGGCATCGTGCGCGACGTGCGCCTGCACGACGGCGGCGTGCGGATCGAGATCACGCCAACGTACTCGGGGTGCCCCGCCACGGAGCTCATCGCGTCGCTCGTCCGCGAGCGCCTTGCGGCCATCGGGCTGCCCGACGTGGAGCTCGTGACGAAGCTCTCGCCGCCGTGGACCACCGACTGGATGGCGCCTGAGGGCAAGCGCAAGCTCGAGCAGTTCGGCATCGCGCCTCCGCACATGGCGGCGGGACGCATCGACGTGACCGGCATCAGCCCGCTGCGGCGCGCGAAGGTTGCAGTTCCGTGCCCCCGCTGCGGATCGCAGTCCACCACGCTCCTCTCGCAATTCGGATCGACCGCGTGCAAGGCGCAGTACCGCTGCGAAGCGTGCCGCGAGCCGTTCGACTACTTCAAGCCCCACTAATGTCCAAGTTCCACGCGCTCCCCATCGCGCGCGTCGATCGCGAGACGCGCGACGCCGTCGCCATCACGTTTGCCGTGCCCGAGCCGCTGCGCGAGCAGTTCCGCTACACGCAGGGACAGCACCTCACGCTGCGCGCGAAGCTCGGCGGCAACGACGTGAGGCGGTCCTACTCCATATGCTCGGCGGTCGGCGACGGTGCGTTGCGCATCGCGGTCAAGAAGAGCCCCGGCGGCGTCTTCTCGACGTGGGCGAACGAGTCGCTCAAGGCGGGCGACGTGCTCGACGTGATGCCGCCGCTCGGTCACTTCAACGTCCCGCTCGACGGGCGCGGTGCGCGCCACTACCTGGGCTTCGCGGCGGGCAGCGGCATCACGCCCCTCCTGTCCATCGTCAAGACCACGCTGGAAGCGGAGCCCGCGAGCCGCTTCACGCTGATCTACGGCAACCGCGCGTCGAGCACGGTGATGTTCAAGGAAGAGCTCGCGGCGTTGAAGGACCGCTGCCTCGAGCGGTTCAATCTCGTGCATGTGCTCTCCCGCGAGGCGCAGGACATCGACCTGCTGCACGGGCGCATCGACCGCGCCAAGGCGGACGCGCTGCTCGCGCACTGGGTGGACCTTGCCGGCGTCGATGCCGCGTTCGTGTGCGGGCCGGAAGGCATGATGGACGCGGTGATCGGCGCGCTTGCGGCACGTGGGTTTCCCGAGTCGAAGATCAAGGTCGAGCGGTTCGCGTCGAGCATTCCCAAGCACACGCACGTCGTGCCCGACGTGGCGCGGCTCGGCCAGGCGGAGTGCGAGGCCACGGTCGTCATTGACGGCGCGGCGCGCACCTTCACTTTGGGCAAGGGCAAGGAGAACCTGCTGGAAGCGGGCCTTCGCAACGGCATCGAGCTTCCGTATTCGTGCAAGGGCGGCGTGTGCTCCACGTGCCGGTGCCGGGTGCTGGAAGGCGAGGTCGACATGGACGTCAACTTCGCGCTCGAGGATTACGAGGTGGAGCGCGGCTTCGTCCTTGCATGCCAGAGCTATCCCGTGACCGACACCGTCAAGGTCACGTTCGACGACACCGGAACCGGATAGACCCTTCACCCGCCCGGCCGTCCGTTAACGCCCGCCATTGCCGTAATATTGGCGGCTAGCCGTCATCGCAGCGAGGAGTCAGGAAGTGCCGCATCCCCTTTTCGAGCGCCATCGCGCGCTGCTCGACCGCGCCGTGCAGGCGATCCACGAGCGCTCTTACTGGAGCGCCTTTCCCGAGTCGGCCAGTCCCAAGGTCTACGGCGAGGGCGCGGCCGAGGCGGGCAAGGCCGAGTTCGACGCGCTGCTCAACCATCGATTCCCGCTGACCCAGCCCGGCACCGTGGGCGAGGTGGGCGGCGAGCGCTCGCCGTTCGGCATGCCGCTCGGCATCACGTATCCCAAGCCGGACGTCGACGGGCTGTTCGCGGCCGTGGGCCGCGCGCACGACCAGTGGCGCAAGGCCGATCCCGAGACGTGGGCAGGTGTGTGCCTCGAGACGCTCGTGCGGATCAACAAGGCGAGCTTCGCCATGGCCAACGCGGTCATGCACACCACGGGACAGGCGTTCATGATGGCTTTCCAGGCGGGCGGACCGCACGCGCAGGACCGCGGCCTCGAAGCGGTCGCCTACGCGTGGGACGAGCTCTCGCGCGTGCCGCGCAGCGCGCAGTGGGAGAAGCCGCAGGGCAAGAACGAGCCGATTCGCATGGAGAAGCACTTCCGCGTCGTGCCGCGCGGCATCGGCCTCGTGATCGGCTGCTGCACCTTCCCCACGTGGAACGGCTATCCGGGATTGTTCGCGAGCCTCGCGACCGGCAACGCCGTGATTGTCAAGCCGCATCCCGGCGCCATTCTGCCTCTCGCGATGACCGTACGCATCGCGCGCGAGGTGCTCGTGGAAGCGGGCATGGACCCCAACGTCGTGACGCTCTTCGCGCACGAGGCCGGCAGCGACGTCGCGCAGACGCTCGCGCTGCGGCCCGAGGTGCGCATCATCGATTTCACCGGCAGCAGCGCCAACGGCCGCTGGCTCGAGGAGCACGCGCGGCAGGCGCAGGTCTACACCGAGAAGGCAGGGGTCAACCAGATCGTGGTCGACAGCGCGGCCGACATGAAGGCCGTGGCGCGCAACGTCGCATTCTCGTTGTCGCTCTACACGGGCCAGATGTGCACGGCGCCGCAGAACATCTACGTCCCGCGCGGCGGCATCGACACCGCGGAGGGGCGCCTGTCGTTCGACCAGGTCGCCGAGGCGATCGCGGATGGCGTGCGCAAGCTGCTGGCCGATCCGGCGCGTGCTGTGGAAGTATTGGGGGCGGTGCAGAACGACGGCGTCCTGCGCAGGCTCGAGGCCGCCCGCTCACTCGGTCCCGTGCTGCTCGACACGCAGGCGATCGCGCATCCCGCGTATCCCGAGGCGAACGTGCGCACGCCGCTCATCGTCAAGCTCGCGACAGCCGACCGCGCGACGTATCTCAACGAGTGGTTCGGGCCGATCGCGTTCGTGATCGCGACCGAAGACACCAACGAGAGCCTCGCCATCGCGCGCGACGCGGCGCGTGCGCACGGCGCGCTCACCCTCTCCGTGTACTCGACCAGCGACGAGGTGATTGCCCGGGCCATCGACGTGGCCGAGGATGCGGGTGTCGCGCTCTCGATCAATCTCACCGGTGCCGTGTTCGTGAACCAGTCGGCGGCGTTCTCCGACTTCCACGGTACGGGTGCCAATCCGGCCGCCAACGCCTCGCTGACGGATGCCGCGTACGTCGCGAGCCGCTTCCGCGTGGTGCAGCACCGGATGCACGTCTAGAAGGTATTCATGAGCTACGAATCGATCGTCTACCAGAGTGCGGACGGCATCGCCCGCCTCACGCTCAACCGGCCCGACCGGCTCAACAGCTTCACGTCGGCGATGCACGCCGAAGTGCGCGACGCCCTCGCGAAAGTGGGGTCGGACAAGTCCGCGCGCGTGCTGCTGCTCACGGGCGCGGGACGCGGATTCTGCGCCGGGCAGGACCTGTCGGATCGCGCGGTCGCGCCCGGAAGCGCGCCGGTCGATCTGGGTGAGTCGATCGAGAAGAACTACATGCCGCTCGTGCTCGGCCTGCGCAACCTGCGCATGCCGGTCGTCTGCGCCGTGAATGGAGTCGCGGCGGGGGCGGGCGCCAACATCGCGCTCGCCTGCGACATCGTGATTGCCGCGCGCTCCGCGAGCTTCATCCAGGCGTTCTGCAAGATCGGCCTCGTGCCCGATTCGGGCGGCACGCATTTCCTGCCGCGCCTCCTGGGCACCGCGCGCGCGATGGGCCTTGCGATGCTCGGCGACAAGCTCACCGCGGAGCAGGCGGAGCAGTGGGGGCTCATCTGGAAGTGCGTCGACGACGCGCAGCTCGCGTCGGCGGTCGACACGCTTCTCGCGCAGCTCGCGCAGGCGCCGACGAAGGGACTCGCCGCCATCAAGCGCGCGCTCTATGCATCGGGCACGCTCGAGGATGCGCTCGCGCTCGAACGCGACCTGCAACGCGAGCTCGGGTACAGCAAGGATTATCGCGAAGGCGTGGACGCGTTCCTGAACAAGCGTCCGCCCAAGTTCACCGGGAGCTGAAGCATGGGTGCGTCGCTGCCACCGACCGCAGATGTTGCCGTTGTCGGCGCCGGCGCGATGGGGGCCGGCATCGCGCAAGTTGCTGCGCAAGCCGGGCACCGCGTGCGCCTGTTCGACACGCGGATGGGCGCGGCGGACAACGCGAAGCAGCAGATTGCAGAGGCGCTGCGCAAGCTCGCGGGCAAGGGCAAGCTCGATCCCGCCGAAGCCGAGGCCGCGGCCGCACGGGTCGTGCCGGTGCACGCGCTGGGCGACCTCGTGAGCGCCAAGCTCGTGATCGAAGCGATCGTCGAGGACCTCGAAGTCAAGCGCAAGACGCTGCGTGAGCTCGAAGTCGTGGTCGATGTCGACGCTGTGCTTGCGTCCAACACGTCGTCGTTCTCCATCACCTCGCTCGCCGCCGGCATGAAGCATCCGGCGCGCATCGCGGGGATGCACTTCTTCAATCCGGCGCCGATCCTGCCGCTCGTCGAGGTGGTCAGTGGGCTCGCCACCGATCCCGCGGTTGCGAAGCTCGTGTACGCCACCGCGAAGGCGTGGGGCAAGATTCCGGTGCATGCGAAGTCGACGCCCGGATTCATCGTCAACCGCTGCGCGCGCCCGTTCTACGGTGAAGCGTTGCGGCTGCTGCTCGAGAACGCGGCCGACGCCGCGACGCTCGACGCGGTGATGCGCGAAGCGGGCGGATTCCGCATGGGGCCCTTCGAGCTCATGGACATGATCGGCCTCGACATCAATTATGCGGTGACGAAGAGCGTGTGGGAGGCGTACTTCCACGATCCGCGTTACACGCCGTCGATCCTGCAATCCGAGCTCGTGGCCGGCGGGTTTCTCGGCCGCAAGTCGGGGCGCGGTTTCTACGATTACGCGCCGGGCGCCGCGAAGCCCATGCCCGCAACCGAGTCTGGGTGCGAAGGTCCGGCGATCGACCGCCTGCGCTCGCAGCTTGCGGACGCTCGCACCGTCGCGGTCGGCGACGCGGTTCTCGTGGCGAGCGACGGCCGCACGGCCAGCGCCATCGCGGCGGAAATCGGGCATCGCAACGTCGTGGCGTACGACCTGGCGTTCGACTACGCGACCTGCACGCGCCTTGCGGTCGCGCGCGCGGAAGGATGCAGCGATGCGGCTTTCGCGTCGGTCGTAGCGGCGCTGCAGGCAGCCGGCATTGCGGTCTCGTGCCTCGCCGATGTTGCGGGACTCGCGGTGCTGCGCACCGTGGCAATGCTCGCCAACGAGGCGGCCGACGCCGTCAACCAGGGCATCGCGAGCGCGAACGACGTGGACCTCGCAATGCGCAACGGTGTCAACTATCCGCGCGGGCCGCTCGCCTGGGCCGATGCGATCGGCGTTGCGCGCGTGCGGACCGTGCTCGCGAACATGCTGGCCCAATGCGGCGACACGCGCTACCGGACGTCCCCCCTGATTGCCCGCAAGGAACGATTGGTCCATGAGTGAAGCCCAGCAGCTTGCCGAGCGCGTCGCCGACGCCATGTTCTCGCGCGACCGCGCGTCGCAGGGACTCGGCATGCGCATCCTGCGCGTCGGTCCCGGCCACGCCGAGATTGCGATGACGGTGCGCGGCGACATGGTGAACGGACACGCCATCTGCCACGGCGGATTCGTGTTCACGCTCGCCGACAGCGCGTTCGCGTTCGCGTGCAACAGCTACAACATCAACACGGTGGCCAACGGCTGCACGATCGAGTTCCTGGCGCCGTCGAAGGAGGGCGACGTCCTGACGGCAGTCGCGCGCGAGCGCACGCAGGTGGGCCGCAACGGCGTCTACGACGTGGACGTCCTCAACCAGGACGGCGTCACCATCGCGCACTTCCGCGGCAAGAGCACGCGCATCAAGGGGGAGGTGATCGAATGACCGCCAAGGTACCGCGTCCCGACGAGCTCGAGAGCATCGAGCGCGCGAGCACGGACGAGCTTCGCGCGCTGCAGCTGTCGCGACTCCAGTGGTCGCTGCAGCACGCCTACGACAACGTCGCGCACTATCGCAAGGCGTTCGACGCGAAGGGCGTGCATCCACGCGACCTGCGCACACTCGAGGACCTCGGCAAGTTCCCGTTCACGGTCAAGACCGACCTTCGCGACAACTATCCCTTCGGCATGTTCGCGGTGCCGCGGGAGAAGGTCTCGCGCATTCACGCGTCCTCGGGCACCACCGGCAAGCCGACGGTGGTGGGCTACACGCGCAACGACATCGACGTGTGGGCCACCGTGATGGCGCGCTCGATCCGCGCGGCCGGCGGCCGTCCCGGCGACATGGTGCACGTGGCCTACGGCTACGGCCTCTTCACGGGCGGGCTTGGCGCGCACTACGGCGCCGAAAAGCTGGGCTGCACGGTCATCCCGATGTCGGGCGGCCAGACCGAGAAGCAGGTCCAGCTCATCATGGACTTCAAGCCGCAGGTCATCATGGTGACGCCGTCCTACATGCTGGCCATCGCCGAGGAGATGGAGCGGCAGGGCATCGACCCCAGGTCGTGCTCGCTGGAGATCGGCATCTTCGGCGCCGAGCCCTGGACGCCCACGATGCGCGAGGCGATCGAGGCAAAGCTGTCGATGGACGCCATCGACATCTACGGGCTCTCGGAAGTGATCGGACCCGGTGTTGCGCAGGAGTGCATCGAGACCAAGGACGGCCTCACCGTGTGGGAGGACCACTTCTATCCCGAGGTGATCGACCCTGCGACCGGCGAAGTGCTGCCCGAGGGCGAGCGCGGCGAGCTCGTGTTCACCTCGCTCAGCAAGGAAGCGATGCCCATCGTGCGCTATCGCACGCGCGACCTCACGCGCCTCTTGCCGCCGACCGCGCGATCGATGCGCCGCATCGAGAAGATCACGGGCCGCTCGGACGACATGATGATCATCCGCGGCGTCAACGTGTTCCCCACGCAGATCGAGGAGCTGATGCTGCGCGATCCGGCGCTCGCGCCGCACTACCAGATCGAGATCACGCGACCAGGCGCGCTGGACGAGATGGCGGTGATCGTGGAGCGCGTGCCCGGCGCAGGGTCGTCCGACGGCGAAGCCGCGGGCAAGCGGCTTGCGCATCTCATCAAGAGCCTCATCGGCGTGAGCGCGGACGTGAAGGTGCAGTCGCCGGGCGGGATCGAGCGGTCGCTGGGCAAGGCCAAGCGGATCGTCGACAAGCGGCCGAAGGGGTAGGGCGGGCCCGGGGTGTCCGTGCGATGCCGGTTGACTCTTGAGTTAACCGCGGCCCGATAACGCTCGGACCTCCCAGGCGCAGCGACTGACGAGCATCGACGCTCTCTTGCTACCCCTTCCACGCCTGCGCCGCAAATTGCGGATCCAGCGGTGTCCGCATGTAGTGATTCCCCAGGTTGGCGATGGTCTTCATGGCCACACCGTTCAGCACGCCGAGCCCTTGCTCGCGCGTGTAGCCGGCCGCGACGAACCGATCCACGTCGGCGTCACCCACCCGGCCCTTCGATCGCACCATCGCCCGCACGAACATCGCGAGTGCCTCGAGCTTCGCGTCTGGCGCGGGCGTGCCTGCGCGCAGCGCCATCAGCGTCGCAGGATCGATCTTGAGATTCGTCGCAAATGTCGAGTGCGCCGCGACGCAGTACGCGCACGCGTTCTCCACGCTCGTGACGATCAGCACGGTCTGCATCTCGATGCCGGTCAAGCCGACCTTGGCGAAGTTCTTCGACAACTCGGCATAGCTCCCGAGCGTTGCCGGCGAATTCGACAGGCCGCGCAGCAAATTCGGCAGGAACCCGAGGGCTTTCTGCGGACCCTCCAGAAAGGGCCGCGCGTCAGCGTGTGCGGCATCGATATCGGGAAAGGCGAAGCTGGTCATCGCGAACTCCTGGTTGGATTCAAGGGAGGGGCGGGGCAACACGGACTCATACCGCGACACGCTCGTCGGCGCGCGGCGCGGCGACGACACGCTCCTTGGGATCGAGCGCGCCCAGGTCCTTGACGACGCTCATGCGGCCGTTGCGCACTTGCGCGACGTACATGTTCATCCGCAGGTGATGCTGTCCCGGCACCATCTCCACCGGGCCACCCGGGCCTTCGGCGAGGCGCGCATGGTCGAGGGCGCGTATCACCGCGGTCTGCTCGATGGTGCCCGCTTCCCTGACGGCGGCTTGCCACAACATCAGTCCGCGATACATACCGGTGGCCGCGCTGCCGGCGGTGAACTTGGCGCCACCGGGGAAGCGCTCGTCGTAGCGGCGCAGCAGTTGCCGGCTGAACGGATCCTGGACATCCTGGTAGTAGTCGAGGCAGCTGTACATGCCATCGACGTGCTCGGCGGGCAGCAGGCCCGCGAAGTTCTCCTCGAAGTACGGACACACGATGCGGCCGCCGCGCTTGGTGAAGCCGGCCGCATGTAGTTGCGCGAGGAACGGCGCGACACCCGGCGGCACCGTCGTGTTGAACACGACCTCTGTGCCACTCGCCATGATGCGATCCACCGTGGCCGCGTAGTCTTCGTGGTCGAGCGGAAAGTACTCT
>CAZIZD010000098.1:0-12854 GCA_964543615.1 uncultured Alcaligenaceae bacterium
CGTGGGAGTGCAGTCGGATGGAAAGATCGTGCTCGCGGGACAGTTCTCGGCGCGAGACGTGCCCTCGCTCCAGACGCCGACGAACTCCCATTTCGGAGAACTCGTGATCCGGCTGAACGCGGACGGCACGCTCGACCCGACGTTCGGCGGCGACGGTTTCGCGACGATCGAAACGAGCGACGCGCCTGCCTTCACGCCGATCTCGCTTTTCGCCCCGAGCATCGCTTTCGACACCGGCGGGAAGATCTACGTGCTCGGGAGCGGCACCTTCAGCGGCGGGCCCACCGTGATGCGTCTGCTCGCGGACGGGCGGCGCGACATCGGGTTCGGCAAAGGCGGCGTGCAGGAAGTCGCCTTCGACAACACGGAGCGTTTTTCCGGCGCGGCGGACATGCTCGTGCAGCCAGACGGGCACGTGGTGCTCGTGGGCAGCAGCGACAGTCTTGCGACGACCGCGAGCAGCGACATCGCCGTGCTGCGCTTCATCGGGGGACCGGACTCGGGCGATTTCCGGCTGCGGTCGAGCGCATTCAAGGTCGCGGAAGATGGCGGCTCGATCACCGTCGCGGTCGAGCGAGTGAGCGGCTTCGACGGCTCGGCGAGCGTGACGCTCACGCAGCAAGACGGCACCGCGATCGCCGGCGCCGACTACACGCTCACGACGCAGACGCTGACGTGGGGCGAGTTCGAGGCGGGTGTGAAAACGGTGACGATTCCGATCATCAACGATGCGCTCGCGCAGGGCGATCTCACCTTCACCGTGAAGCTCACGAACCCGACGAACGGCTCCGAACTCAGCGCGGTGAACAGCGCGCCGGTGACGATCATCGACGACGAGAACAAGGGTGAGTTCAATTTCCACATCGTGAACTTCCACGCGGACGAGAATGGCGGGGTGGCGACGATTCAGGTCGATCGGTTGAAAGGCAAAGGCGGCATCGTGATGGTGGATTACGCCACAGCAGTCGGCGGCACGCCTGCGACCGGCTCAGCGACGGGCGCGGATTTCACGGCGGTCAACGGGACGCTTACATTTGGCGATCGCGAGACGATCAAGACCTTCGAAGTGCCGCTGCTGGACGACAGCGTGCTCGACTTCGACAAGACGGTGCTGCTCACGCTCTCGCGCTGGTACCGGGACAGCGAGATGGTGGTGTGGTTCACGTCGGGCCAGTCGCTCACCGCGTGCCTCAAGCCCATCATGCTGTTCGCGGCGCCGTTCTTCGTCGCGATCGTCCTCCTCTCGTTCTTCCTGTCGCCCTGGGCCGAGCAGCGCAAGCTCGAGTACGAACGCCAGCTCGAGTCGCGCGACGAGATCACCGTGCTGTCCCCGGGTCTGTTCCGGGAGTTCAAGCGCGCCGGCATCGTGGTGTACGTCGAGTCCGTCAATCCCGTGGACGGCCGCATCCGCAACGTGTTCCTGCACTCCGTCGACGACAAGAAGGACGCGACGACCGTGGCGCGGGTGGGCCGCCTGGTCGAGGAAGCCAACGGCGACCGCTTCGTCGTGCTGGAGGACGGCCGCCGCTACGAAGGCGTGCCGGGCACGGCGGAGTACCGGCTCATCGAGTTCGACAAGCTCGGACGCCGCATCGAGCCCGCCGAGGCGCGCGCCATCCCGACCTCCGACAAGGCGATCCCCACCGCTGCCCTGCTGGTCGCCGACGGCCGCACGCAGCGCGCCGAGCTCTTCTGGCGGATCTCGGTGCCGATCCTCGCGCTGGTGCTCACGCTGCTCGCGATCCCGCTCTCGTACGTCAACCCGCGCCTTGGCCGGTCGTTCAACATGGTGTCGGCGGCGTTCCTCTACCTGCTCTACACCAACTGCATCAACATCGTGCAGAGCATGATCGCGCAGGGCCGGATCGATCTCTGGACGGGGCTTCTCATTCCCCACGTGACGGCGCTCGTCGTCGTGTTCCTCCTGTTCCGCCACCAGCTGTCGATCACCGGCCTCTTCGGCCGGTCCGCGCAGGCCGCATGAGGATCCTCACGCGCTACATCGGGCGCGACGTCCTGTGGTCGACGCTGCTGCTCTTCGTCGCGCTGATCGGGCTCTTCACGTTCTTCGACCTTATCAACGAGATGCGCGACGTCGGAAAGGGCGGCTACGGAATCACGACGGCCCTCATGTACGTGGCGCTGCACATCCCGTCGCGCGTCTACGAGCTCTTTCCGGTGGCGGCGCTCATCGGCACGCTGTTCGCGGTGTCGCAGCTCGTCGCCAACTCGGAGTACACGGTGATGCGCGCGTCGGGTGCATCGGTGCTGCAGGTGGGATGGGCCGTGGTCCGCGTCGGCATCCCGCTCGCGATCGCGACGTTCGTCGCGGGTGAGTACGTGGCGCCGCCCGCCGAGCGGATGGCGCAGACGCTCCGCGCCGGGGCGATGGGCAATGCGACGGGCGTGGTGGCGCAGCAGTTCGAGAGCGGCTTCTGGTTCAAGCAGGACCTCACGTTCGTCAACATCCGCACCGTGCTCTCGGACATGACGCTGGTGGGCGTGCGCATCTACGAGTTCGACCGCGACCTGCGCCTGACCACGGTGCGCAGCGCGGAGACCGGCAAGTACGAGAAGTCGGAGGGCCGCTGGCGCCTCGAGCAGGTCAAGGTGACCGAGATCGGCCGCGACTCGGCCACGACGTCGTCGCAGGCGACGTGGATGTGGGCGTCGGTCCTGCAGCCTTCCATCCTCACCGTGTACCAGGTGGCGCCCGAGCGTCTCGCGCTGTCGACGCTCTACGACAACATCCGCGTCCTCGGCACCGGTGCGCAAAAGACCGCGCGCTTCGAGATCGCGTTCTGGTCGAAGATCCTCTACCCGGTGGCCGTCCTCGTCATGATGATGCTCGCCCTGCCCTTCGCGCAGTTCCAGCGGCGGCAGGGCGGCGTGGGCTTCCGCCTCTTCGCGGGCACCATGCTCGGGCTCGCCTTCTGGCTGATCGAGCGCCTGTTCTCCTACCTGGGCGTGCTCAACGACTGGCCGCCGCTCTTCTCCGCGGCGTTTCCGCTCGTGGTGTTCGTCGGCGTCGCGGTCGGCATGCAGTACTATATCGAGCGGCGCTAGAGACGGGGCGCCCGAGCGCGCCGAAACGCGTCAGTGCGCCTCGGCCGCCTTGGCCGCTTCCAGGCTGCCCGCCTCGTCCGCCTTGCTGCCGTTGAAGTAGAAGTTGAGCGCGACCGCCGCCACTGCCGTGAGCAGGATGCCCGACTCGAGCAGGGGATGCAGCGCGTGCGGCATCTGCTGCGTCCATCGGGGCGCGACCAGCGGGATCATGCCCGCGCCGATCGAGATCGCGACCACGTAGAGGTTGTTGCGGTTGGACTTGAAGTCGACGTTGGCGAGGATGCGGATGCCGGTCGCCGTCACCATGCCGAACATCACGAGACCCGCGCCTCCGAGCACGTAGATCGGCACGGCCTCGACCAGCGCGGACATCTTGGGCAGCAATCCGAGCACGACCATGATGACGCCCGCGGCCACGCACACCCAGCGGCTCTTCACGCCCGTGACGCCGACGAGGCCCACGTTCTGCGAGAAGCTCGTATAGGGAAACGTGTTGAAGATGCCGCCGATGAGCGTGCCGAGGCCGTCGGTGCGCAGTCCGCGCGAGAGATCGGCGGCATCGAGCTTCCTGCCCGTGATGTCGGAGAGTGCGAGGAACATCCCGGTCGACTCGATCATCACCACGATCATCACGAGGGTCATGGTGAGGATCATCACGGCGTCGAACGTGGGCATGCCGAAGGCGAAGGGCGTGACGACGTCGAACCAGCCCGCCTTCGCGACCTTGTCGAAGCTCATCTTGCCCATCGCCACCGTGAGGACGCATCCCGCGACGATGCCGAGCAGCACCGCGATGTTGGCGACGAAGCCGCGCGTGTAGCGAACGAGGAGCAGGATCGCCACCAGCACGAAGGCGGCGATCCCCATGTTGTCGAGCGCCGCGTACGCCGGGTTATCGACCATCGGCACAGGGCCGGGGAGCCTGAGTGCGGGAGGTGTTGCGCCCGCCGGCGCGGCCGCGACGCTGGCGCGCGCGGCGTCGACCATCGCGGCGAGCTTCGGCACGTCCACGCTCTGCGCGAGCGGCGCCGGGCCGCCCATCGCCCAGCCGATGCCCACGCGCATGAGGCTGATGCCGATGATCGCGATGATCGTGCCCGTCACCACGGGCGGAAAGAACCGCAAGAGGCGGCTCATGAGCGGCGCGATCAGAATCGCGAGAATGCCCGCGCCGATGATCGCGCCGAAGATGGCGCGCGCGCCTTCGGGTCCGCCCTGCTGGTTGGCCATCGCCACCATCGGGCCTACCGCCGCGAAAGTCACGCCCATCATCACCGGCAGCTTGATGCCGAACCATCGGCCGAAGCCAAGCGACTGGATCAAGGTGACGAGACCGCAGCAGAAGAGATCCGCGGAGATGAGCATGGCGACCTGCTGCGGATCGAGCTTGAGCGCGCGTCCCACGATGAGCGGCACGGCCACCGCCCCCGCGTACATCACGAGCACGTGCTGGAGGCCGAGTGCCGCAAGACGAGGGACGGGCAGGCGCTCGTCGACGGGATGGACCGAGCCTTCGCTCATGGGCGGGCACCTTTCGTGGATGGGACGTGCGATGCACTCTACCCAATCGCAACGCGTTGCGCACCGGCGGTCCATTCCGGTGCGCAACGCCCCCGCAGTGCCCCCGCAGTGCCCCGTATTGGCGCCTCCTGCAAAGCAAAAGGCCCGGCGGAGCCGGGCCTTTTGTCGACGCCTGAAGCGCGCGCCGCTACGCGAGCGCGGCTTTATGCCCGCGCTTACGCGGGCTCGGCCTGCTTCGAGACGACGTTGGCGAACTTGTTCTGCTTGGGGCCCTTGGTGCGGAACTCCACGTTGCCGTCGACGAGCGCGAACAGCGTGAAGTCCTTGCCGATGCCCACGTTCACGCCCGGATGGATCACCGTGCCGCGCTGGCGCACGATGATGCCGCCCGCACGGATGGCTTCGCCGCCGTAGACCTTGGTGCCGAGACGCTTGGCGTGCGAGTCGCGCCCGTTGCGCGAGCTGCCGCCGGCCTTTTTATGTGCCATGGTGGAAGTCCTTTATCCGACGATCGCGTCGATCGAGAGCTCGGTGTAGTTCTGCCGATGCCCCTGGTGCTTCTGGTAGTGCTTGCGCCGGCGCATCTTGAAGATCTTGACCTTCTCGCCGCGACCGTGCGACACCACCGTTGCCTTGACCGTCGCACCTGCGACGGTCGGTTGACCGAGACGGACGCTTTCGCCTTCGCCGACCATGAGTACCTGATCGATGATTACTTCTGCGCCCACGTCCGCCGGTATCTGTTCTACTTTGAGTTTTTGGCCGGGGGCAACCTTGTACTGCTTGCCGCCGGTTTTTATGACCGCGTACATGAGGGAACTCCGAAAGAGTGTGAAACGAGTGTGAAGCCTTGCCCCTGATTTGGGGAAAGCCTTGAATTATAAGGGGTAACGCGCCACCCTGTCAAACCGCGCCAAACGGCCCCGGAGGCCGCGGCCGGTTCTGTAAAATCGGCCCTTTCCGCCTTCTGCCGCCCTTGACCCTCGACTTCCTCACGCCCGCGATCGGCGCCGACATGGCGGCGGTCGACCGCACCCTGCGGGCCTCGCTCGCCTCCGACGTGGTGCTGATCCGCCAGGTCGCCGAGTACATCATCGCCGGCGGCGGCAAGCGGCTGCGCCCGGCCCTCCTGCTGCTCACAGCGCGGGCCACCGGCTACCAAGGCACCGAGCATCACACGCTGGCCGCGGTGGTCGAGATGATCCACACCGCCACACTCCTGCACGACGACGTGGTCGACGAGTCGGACATGCGGCGCGGCCACGCCACCGCCAACGCGGAGTTCGGCAACGCCGCGTCGGTGCTCGTGGGAGACTTTCTCTACTCGCGCGCGTTCCAGATGATGGTGGGCGTGGGACGGATGCGAGTGCTCGAGATCCTGGCCGAGACGACCAATGCCATCGCCGAAGGCGAGGTGCTGCAACTCATGAACGCGGGCGACGCCGATCTGGACGAGGCATCGTACATCGACGTGATCCAGCGCAAGACGGCGCGCCTGTTCGAGGCGGCCGCGCGCCTCGGTGTGGTGTTGGGCGGCCCCGGGCGCGACGTCGAGGACGCGCTGGGGCGTTACGGCATGCACCTCGGCACCGCGTTCCAGCTCGTTGACGACATCCTCGACTACTCGGGCGACGCGGAGGCCATCGGCAAGAACGTGGGCGACGATCTGGCCGAGGGCAAGATGACGCTGCCCCTCATCCGCGCCCTGTCGCACGGCACGGCGGAGGAAGCCGCGGTCATCCGCCACGCAGTCGCGGGCGGCGGCCGGGACGATTTTCCGCAGGTGGTGGCGGCCCTCGCCAGCACGGGCGCGCTCGCCTACGCGCGGGACCGCGCCGAGGCCGAGGTGAGCAACGCCGCCAAGTGCCTCGATGCGCTGCCCGATTCTCCGGAGCGCCGAACTTTGCTAGAATTGACCTCTTTCGCTTCGGCGCGGCGGTTCTAGCGCGGGAGCGCGTCCCATCCTCGGGGTGTAGCTTAGCCTGGTAGAGCGCTACGTTCGGGACGTAGAGGCCGGAGGTTCAAATCCTCTCACCCCGACCAATACATCAACGACTTCGTTGGCATCAAACGAAAGTCGGCCGCTCCCCGCAAGGGCGGCAGTTGCCTCTCCATGTAGCCGCTGGCCCACGCGGTTCGCGCGCGGCAGTCAGCAGCTACCCTCGTTCCAAGACTCAGCCCTCGAGCGCGTCGTCGCTTCGCGACAGTTGCCGACGCCGAGTGGTTGCCATAATGTCCCGGGTAGCTTCGCGAAACTCGCGAGGCATCGTGGACACGCCATTTGCTTGCGCTTCTTTGGAACAACGTGCGGGACCACACCGCCGGGACCCCAATGCAGGAGCTCAACATGCGTCGATGGATCGTTCTATTGCTGCTCCCCCTGACATCGCTGTTGCCGGCACCGGCGCGAGCGATCGTCTCCGCAGGGTGCAACCTTTTCGCGGCTGGCACCACCTACACCCCGCTCCAGAACTGGCCGTACGACGCAATCCGGCTCTCGGTGGCGTGGCGTCCGTCCTGCGGTAATTTCTCCTGCGCCGACCTGCCGAAGTTGATCGCGGGCAATGTGCGCGTTTCAGGCGATGTCATTACGGTGGATATGTTTGGCAGCGACGATGCGCTTCCCGCGAACGTCCTGATCACGCCTCCTCCCTTTCCGGATCCGCAAGGCCCGGTGCTCATCGACGTGGGTTCGCTCGCTGCCGGAGCCTACAAGGTGCAGGCGAACGTGCGTGGGGTCACGGGAGGAGTCGTATCCGACTTGTGCCCCGCTCAAATCCCCCTGAAGACCGTGACCATCGAAGTGGCGAGTGGACCGGTCGTGCGGCAAACGGCCGTCGAGTTCTACAACGCCGCGCGCGACCACTACTTCGTGACCACCAACCCGGCCGAGATTGCGGATCTCGATTCCGGAACGCATCCCGGTTGGGTGCGCACCGGCAAGTCGTTTGCGGTGTTCGCTCCCGGAAAATCCGGGGGCGTCGGCGTGCCCGTGTGTCGCTTCTACGGCTCGCCGGCCGCCGGGCTCGACAGCCACTTTTACACGGCAAACGCATCAGAGTGTGCAGCACTCCCTGGCCTTTTCGGCGGGGCGTGGAAGCTCGAAACGCCGAATGCGTTCGAGGTGCGGCAACCGGCTAGTCAGGTCGAGTGCTCCTCAGGCTTCATTCCCATCTACCGCTTCTGGAACAGAAGAGCCGACAGCAACCATCGCTACACGACCGACTATCACGCTGCCGCAGATATGCGAAAGAAGGGTTGGGCGGAGGAAGAACTGTCGATGTGCTCGCCGCCGTGAGCGACGCTGGTGAATCCACCTTGGCATGGCCGTTTCGCAACGCGCCATAGCCCGAGGGTTACTTCGAAAGCCCATTGTTCGAAGCATCGCGACCCGATTTCCGCGGCATCGCCCCACGGCAGGTCCGTTGACGCAAGCCAGGCGCGGACCGCTGCGGCGGCCCCGCACCCGGCGCTTCACTGCGTCAAAGAAGCCGTGTTACTTCAACCGCATGTCGTCCTTGACGGACTTGACGCCGGCGACCGTGCGCGCGACTTCGACGGCCTTGTTTTCCGCCGCCGCCGAGCTCACGAAGCCGCTCAACTGGACCACGCCCTTGAAGGTCTCGACATTGATCTCGGCCGACTTGAGCGTCGGCTCGTTGAGAATCGCGGCCTTCACCTTGGTGGTGATGACCGTGTCGTCCACGTATTCTCCGGTGCCTTCCTGCTTGGCCGTGGACGCGCAGCCCATTGCCGCCGCGATAACCAGTACACCCAGGAACGTCGCCAGCTTGCGAGTAATGCTTGTCATGATATTTCCCTTTGCGTGAAGCGTTGCGCAACCGTCGCGCGAAGTTACAAACGTTCCGCCACTCCCGCCAGTTGCGGCGGGTTCCATTGCGTGGCAGTTCCATCAATACCCCTGTGGAGGAAGTCGCGTCTGTACGGTAGCGAACGCCGCGCGGCGTGGCCGCACCGACGTCGACGTGGGGGACGGTCCGTTCGCTAGCGCACCGACCGGTGGACTTCCTGCGTGCAAGCTGCGAAGCCGTCGAACGAGCAAGGCTCGCACCGGCTTGCGCGACACCATCCAGGAGATTGCATGCGTTGGCTCGCCATCGAGCACAGCACCATCGCGTACCGTACCGACTTCGCGCTGTACGGCTTCACCACGCTCGCCATCGGGCTTTATGTCTTCATGGGCCGTGCAGACCGCGGCCTGATCGAGGCTGCGCTGCTGGTCCTCGCGGGTGTCGGCGCGTGGACGCTCCTCGAGTATGGCCTGCACCGTGCGGTCCTGCACCGGATGCTCCCCTTCAGGACGTGGCACGCCGAGCATCACCGCAGGCCGTCGGCCTGGATCTGCACGCCGACCATCGTCAGCGCCGCGCTGTTCCTGTTCGGGATCTACGTGCCCAGCCGCGTGGTGCTGGGCGAATCGCGCGCGACGGCGTTCACCCTCGGCATCCTCGCGGGCTACGTCATCTATGCGGCCGTCCACCACGCGCTGCACCATGCGCCCGCTGCACCATGCGCCGACGCGCGGCGGCTGGCTGCGCCGACGCATGCGCGCCCATGCGCTTCACCACTCCGGCATCCCCCAGCCCGGCAACTACGGGGTTACGACCTCGTTGTGGGACCGTGTCTTCCGGACACATCGCACGGCCAGCGCGCCGCGCCTTACGTCCCCGCAGCCTCGACCTGCCGCCGTGGCGCGTAACCCAGGAACTCGCTGATCGGACGCAGGTCCTCGACACGCTCGCATACGGCGTTGATCGCCATGACGATGGGGATCCCGAGCAGCAGCCCCCACACCCCCCACAGCCAGCCCCACACGAGCAGCGCCACAAAGACGGTGACCGCGTTGAGCCGGCCCACGCGCTGGGTGAGCCACGGCACGAGCAGGAGGCCGATCACGCCGACGAGCGCAAGCATGCTGGCGGTGACGAGCGCCACGGGCTGGAGGCTGTCGAACTGGGCATAAGCGACTAGGCTCACGAGGACGATGAACGCGGTGGGCCCGGCATAGGGAATGAGATGGAGCACGCCGCCAACGCAGCCCCAGAACAGCGCGTTGTCGAGTCCGATCCATGCGAACGCAAGCCACGCGATGGCGCCGAGGAGCGCGCTGGTGGCGATCTGGACCAGCAGGTAGCGCTGGATCTGGGAGTTGATCTCCTCGAGGATCTGGAGGGTGATCTTCTTCTTCGACAGGGTGTCGCCGCTGATGCGCATCAAGGTGCGGCGGAAGCTGTCGCCCGCGATGAGAAGGAAGTAGACGAGCGCCACGACGACGACGAGTTGACCGATCCCCGCCACGACGCTTGCCGTTCCCATGACCACGTATTCCCACATGTCGAAAGACGCGGCGACCGGCGGTGGCACGCGAGTGTTCGCGGCGGGCGACGGTGCGCTGGTTGCAGCGTGGGCCGCCTTCTCGATCTCGCTCGCGGCCTTCTGCATCTTCTCGACCGCTCCGGGCGGTGCGAGCGCGTGGCGGCGCATGGCCGCGTTGAACTTCGCTGTGGCCTGGGGAACGATGTCGAGGACCCGGATCGCCTCCGTCTGCAGCGACTGCAGCCCGATGGCCAGCGCCGCCAGGATCACGGCAAGCGTCAGTGCGGCCCCGACCGCCCTCGGCACGCGGGCGCTCTGCTTCAGCCACTCCACGACCGGCGTCAGCGCGTAGCTCCCCAGCACGGCCACCGTGACCGGGATGAACACCACGCGTGCCTGGTAGAGGAGGCCGATCACGGCAATCAGCGCGAGCACCGCGAGCGACGTGCTGCGAACGTTGATCGCGGCGTGGACGACGGAGGGGGCGGACGCGGCCGGCGCGAGGCCGTCGTCGGCGGAAGCGGGTTTGTTCACCGTGGGCGTGCTCATGCAGGAGCATGGCCTGCCGCGGAGTAAGCGTCCGTGCGGTGGCAGACATAGCTCCTCGCTTGCTCACTCTCGCGCGACCCGGTCGGGACCACCCTCGGATTCGGTGCGCCAGCGCACCGACGGCCCTGCGCCGGCCCCCTATTCTCAATGCTTAGGAGACCGAAAACACCATGACAAGACTGTCGAGATTCAAGAGCCAATGCACGGCGATCGGCGCGGTCCTCCGCGGCATCGCCGTCGCCCTTCTCACCCGCGGACTGCACCTTCCGCACGACAACCGGGGCTGGAGCTATCCCTGAGACGCCCGGCCCCGCCTTGCCCAACAGCGATGCACGAGGAGTGTCGATGCTTCACGAGTTCCTGACCGAGCATCGACTCGACCTCATCGCACGATGCCGCGCCAAGGTCGCGCTACGGTCGCCCGAAAGAGCACGCGACCTGGAGCGCGCCCACGGCGTCCCGGACTTCCTAGACCAGCTGATCCGGACTTTGCGCGTGGAGCAGTCCTCCCACCCCATGCAAAGCCGCAAGATCTCCGGCCCTGCGGGCGGGGTCGCATCGAGCTCTTCCGAGATCGGCGAGACCGCCGCACTGCACGGGCGCGAGCTCCTGAACGAAGGATTCAGCGTCGAGCAGGTCGTGCACGACTACGGCGACCTTTGCCAGTCCATCACCGACCTCGCGTTCGAGGAGCAGGTGCAGATCGACGTCGACGAGTTCCGCACGCTCAATCGTTGCCTCGACAACGCCATCGCCACCGCGGTGACCGCGTTTTCCTACCAGCATGACTTCGACGTCTCGGATCGCCAATTGCACGCCCTGAACGAGCGCCTCGGATTCTTCGCGCACGAGCTTCGCAACCTGCTCGGCTCGGCGACGCTTGCGCTGGCCGTCATCAAGGTGGGCAACGTCGGCGTGTCGGGCGCGACCGGGGCGGTGCTCGATCGCAGCCTGGTCGGCATCCGTAACCTGATCGATCGATCGCTGACCGAGGTGCGGGTGACCGCGGGATTGCCGACTCCCCATCGCCGCTTCTCGCTCGCGGATTTCATCGCCGAAGTGAAGGCGAGCGCCATGCTCGAAGCCAAGGTCCGTGAATGCAAGCTGACGGTCTCGAACGTCGACCCGGGTCTTGCCGTCGACGCTGATCGGGACCTTCTTCTGTCCGCAGTCGGCAACCTCCTTCAAAACGCGTTCAAGTTCACGAAGCACCAGAGCGAAGTGCGCCTGCACGCCTATGCATCCACGGATCGCGTGCACATCGACGTCGAGGACAAGTGCGGCGGCCTGCCGGCCGGCGACCCCGAAACGATGTTCGAGCCGTTCAGCCGGACGGCCTCGGATCGATCCGGTTTGGGGCTCGGCCTGTCGATCTCCCGTCGCAGCGTTGCCGCCAACCATGGAACGCTGACCGTGCGCGACATACCCGGCACCGGCTGCGTCTTCTCGATCGAGCTGCCGCGCCGGACCATCCCTTACATGGCGGCGAACGCCGTCGCTTCCGCCTGACGCGCATGCCCAAAGAACGATCGCAAACAGCCAATCGCGTACTGGCGAGCCTCCCGCCGCGTGACTACAAGCGCCTTTCGCGCCTGCTCGAGCCCGTTGAGCTCGAGTTCGGACAGGTCCTGTTCGAGCCGGGAACCGCGATCACCTACGTCTACTTTCCGATCGACTGCCTGGTCTCGCTTCTCACCGCGGTCGACAAGCGACGCTCGCTCGAGGTCGGCATGGTGGGCAACGAAGGCATGGCGGGCATGCCGTTCATCCTGGGCATGGGCGTCTCCGGCGTGCGTGCCCTGGTGCAGGGCGCAGGCCGTGCCCTGCGCGTCGCGGCCGCGCCGTTCCGCACCGAGTTCGAACGAAGCCGTCCGCTCCAGGAAGCGCTGTATCGCTACACCTATGCGTTGATGGCGCAGATCTCGCAGACGGCGGCCTGCAACCGCTTCCACGAGGCGGAGCCGCGGCTGTGCCGCTGGCTTCTCATGACGCGAGACAGGGTTGGCTCGAACGCCTTTCCGCTGACGCAGGAGTTCCTGGCCCACATGCTGGGCCTCCGGCGCGTGGGCGTCACGCAGGCCGCCAGCGCGCTCAAACGCCGCAAGCTCATCACCTACGCGCGCGGCAGCATCGAGATCCTGGACGGCAAAGGCCTCGAGAAGTCGGCCTGCTCGTGCTACCGCGTGGTGAAAGCTGTCTTCGATCGTGCCCAGCCGCGCACCTGAGCGTACGCATCACGGCTCGCCCGATCCTGTTCGGCCGGACGCGCGCGAAGCCGCGACCGTTGCACCGGCGACGCGCGCTCAACCGGTCCCCCGCCCATTCGCATGAAGGAGTCGCCATGAAAGGCTAAGCGCAAGACCTCGAGACCATGACCATCG
>CAZIZD010000099.1:0-12784 GCA_964543615.1 uncultured Alcaligenaceae bacterium
CCGCCGGGGCGCGTGGTGAAGAACGGCTCGAAGATCTGCGGTCGCAGCTCTGCCGGAATGCCCGGGCCGTCGTCCATCAGCTCGCAGATTACGGCATCGCCCATGTAGCCGGCGCGGGCGATTACACGAATGCTGCCCTCCTTCTTCTGGCAATGCTGCCACGCGTTGCGGATCAGGTTCCAGACGATCTGGTTGAGATGGCCGCGGTCGAAGATGATGAGGAGGTCGTCGGGGATCTGCAGCGCGACGCTTCCGGCCGGCATCGTCTCCGCCTGCACGATCTCGTCGGTGAGATTGCGCATGAACTCCGCGAAGGGCACGACTTCCGGCTGCTGGCGGTCGCGACGGTTGAGCTGCAGCACTTCGCCCACGATGCGATCGATGCGCTTCGCGTTGTTGCGGATCATGCCGAGCAGGCGCGCGCCGTCCGGGGCGACTGCGCCATCCTCCTCGAGGAGCTGCGCCGCCTGGTTGATGGCGGAAAGCGGATTGCGCACCTCGTGCGCAATCGATGCGGTGAGCCGGCCCATCGCCGCGAGCTTCATCTGCTGCGCTTCGCTCTGGGCGCGGCCCAAGTCCTCGAGATAGATGAGCGTGCCGCCGTTCAAGCCCGTGCCGATGCGCACGAGGCGCACGCGCAGCAGCCGCTGCGTCGCCTCGACGCGAAACGGCGGCAGCGCCTCCGTGAAGTCTTCCTGCCAGCGCCGCCAATAGTCGTGCAGCGTAGTGGAAAACTCCGCAAGGCGCATGCCGCCTCGCATGCGCCCGAAGCCCCCCAGCAGGCGCGTGACCTGCGCGTTGTGGCCGCGCACCACGCCGTTGAGGTCGACCACCAGCACGCCGTCCTGCATGTCCTGGATGATGAGCCGGTTGACCTGCTCGAGGTTTGCGACGTCGATGCCGCGTTGCGCGGCCAAGTCCTCCGACTGCTTGGTATAGCGGCCGAGCGCGACCGCGATGCCCACGGTCGCGAAGAATCCAAAGCCGATGATGCCGGTCTGGAACACCTGCGGGCCGCCGATCGTGCCGATCACCGTCCGGTAGGCGTCGAGGCCCAGGAGGCATATCGATGCGAACGCCGCGTGCACGAACGCGGTCTGCGTTCGCAGGATCCAGCCGGAGGCCGCGAGCTGCGGGAAGAGAAGGATGGGCAGCGGTGCGCCGAAGGTGCCGCCCGCGAACATCACGAGAGAAAGGAAGAACACGTCGCCCGCGAGCAGCGTGAAGAGCATCGTCGGAAGCGGCATGGGCAGCCGGTCCTGCTGCACCCACCAGAACGACGAGAGTCCGAACACGAAGTAGAGGCCGGTGCCCGTGATGAAGGCATTGGGGTTGCCGATGCTGAGCGTCCTCGCGTCGAGCAGGAGCGCCGCGCCGAGCAAGGTCGCCGCGCAAATGGCGCGGTACAGGCCGACGATCCACAGGATGCGGCGGCCGGAGTCGCCCATGGTGGACGGCAGCGGCGGGGGCTCGAAGGGCGGAACTGCGGGGGCGGGCTGCATGGCTAGGGGCGTTATAGCGACCGCGTCATGCCGGCGTCAATGTCGTACCGTGCAGGCGGGGTCGTTGCAACGGTAGCCCACGGGCGTCTCCCGCGCCTCGGGCCTGGGCAGGAAGACGCCGCACTGCGTGCAGCGGACCATGGCTTCGGGGCCGGCCTTGCCGGGCTTCCTGGGGTCGCGCTTCGAGCGCAGCTTCGACACGTTGATCATCCGCAGCACGAAAAGGATGAGGAAGACGACGACGAGCCAGAAGATGATCTTGCCCATGCTTACTCGCGGGCGTCGCCAGCGGCGCCCGCCACGGCATTGCCCCTCTCCCGCCGGGAGAAGGGGAAGGGGTGAGGGAGGGCTGCGCTTCGAATCACAGGATCTTCCCCGGATTCATGATGCCGGCCGGGTCGAGCGCGGCCTTGATCCTGCGCATCACTGCGACCTCCACCGGGCTCTTGTAGCGCAGGAGATCCTCGCGCTTCAGCTGCCCCACGCCATGCTCCGCACTGAAGCTGCCTCCGTGCGTGGCGACGAGGTCGTGCACGATGCGGTTGGCGCGCTCGGCGTTGTCCATGAAGTCGCGCGGCGCGACACCCTCCGGGCCCGACAGGTTGTAGTGCAGGTTGCCGTCGCCCAGGTGTCCGAAGGTCACGAGCCGGGCGCCTGGGAACGAAGCGAGGAGGGCAGCGTCGCATTCGCGCAGGAACGCGGCAATCGCGGACACGGGCAACGAGATGTCGTGCTTGATGTTCGGGCCTTCTCGCCGCTGCGCCTCGCTGATGTTCTCGCGCAATGCCCAGAGCCGCTCCGCCTGTGCCTTGGACTGGGCGAGCGAGGCGTCGATGGCATCCCCCGCTTCGATGCCCGCGGCGAGCGCGGACTCGAGCGACTGCACGACCGGTGCATCGGGTGCGCTGTCGTCGGCCTGCACGAGCGCATACCACGGATGGCCTTCCAGGAGCTCCGCGGACCCGGGATGATGGCGCCGCGACAGCGCAAGCGAGAACGCGCTCATGAGCTCGAAGCCCACCAGGCGGTCAGACAGGGCATCCTTGAGACGCGCGAGCAGCGCAATCGCGCGTTCGACCGACGGCACCGCGACGAGCGCGGTCGCCTGCGAGCGCGGCATGGGAAAGAGCTTCATCACCGCGGCCGTCACGATGCCGAGCGTGCCTTCGGCGCCGATGAAGAGCTGCTTCAGGTCGTAGCCGGTATTGTCCTTGCGCAAGCCGCGCAACGCAGGGAGCACGCTGCCGTCGGCGAGCACCACCTCGACGCCCAACGTGAGCTCGCGGGTGTTGCCGTAACGCAGCACCGCGGTTCCGCCCGCGTTGGTCGAGAGGTTGCCGCCGATCGTGCAGCTGCCTTCGGAGGCGAGCGACAGCGGAAAGTGCAGGCCTGCGGACGCCGCGGCCGCCTGCACCGCCGCCAGCGGCATGCCCGCTTCCACGGTGAGGGTGGCGTTGGCCGCGTCGATCGCGCGGACACGGTTCATGCGGCGCAAGCCAACGACGATCTCGAGCCCCTCGTCATGCGGCACCGCGCCGCCGCAGAGGCCCGTGTTGCCGCCCTGGGCGACAATGGGCGTCGACGTCTCGGCGCAGGCGCGGACGACTGCCGCGACTTCCTCCGTCGACCCGGGCAGCACGACGGCGCGAGCGCGCCCGCGGTAGCGTCCGCGCCAGTCGGCAACGAAGGGTTCGACATCGGCCGCGGACGTGAGGACGTGCGCCTCGCCGACAATGCCCGCAAGGCGCGGAAGCAACGGTGCGCCGGGCTCCGCCATAATAGGGGCGATAGTAGCAAACGCACCCACGGAGGACTTATGGCGGACGACAAGCACAAGCCCGGCAGCGACGCCCAAGGCGCACCGAAGTTTCCGTTCACGCCGCAAGATGCCCTTGAATTCATGCAGCGCATGTGGAACCCGCTCGGCATCCCAATGCCCGGGTTCGCGCCGGCTCCAGCCGCGGGAAGTCCCGGTGGTGCGCAAGGAGGTGTTCCCTTCCCCATGCCGGCCGCGATGTTCGCCGCGCTCGATCCGGCCGAGATCGACCGCAAGATCGCGGAGCTCAGGATCGTAGAGAACTGGCTCGCGATGAGCCTCTCCATGATGCAGATGAGCATCAAGACCATGGAGCTGCAGAAGGCCTCGGTCGAGGCGATGCGAGGTGGCGGGAGCACGTCGCGATGATCACGCTGTACTACGGCTCGGGATCGCCGTATGCGTGGCGCGTGCAGCTGGCACTCGAGCACAAGGCGCTGCCATACGAGCGCAAGGTGCTCTCGTTCTCGGCGGGCGACACGCGCAAGCCGGAGTTCCTGGCGCTCAATCCTCGCCATCGCGTGCCGGTGATCGTGGACGGCGGCTTCGTCCTCTACGAGTCCAACGCGATCGTCGAATACCTGGACGAAGCGTACGCGGGCCGCGGCCAGCCGCTCTTCCCGGGCGACGCGCGTTCCCGCGCGCTCGTGCGCCGGTTGATCTCCGAGGTCGACAACTATTTCGACAAGGCCACGGACCCCGTGGTGGAGGAAGCGTTCTACAGGAAGGCCGAGGAGCGCGACGCCGCGAAGCTCGCGGCGGGCCTGGCGGCAGTGCGCGAAGAGTGCGCGCTCTTCGCGGGCTACATGCGCGGCGACTTCCTCGCGGGAGGGCTGTCGGCGGCGGACTTCGCGCTGTATCCGATCGTCGCGTTCCTCGATCGCTGCAGGGTCAAGCTGCCCGAACTCGATGTGGCGGGACTCATGCCGCCGAAGTTCGCCGCATGGAAGGCGCGCATCGAGGCGCTGCCGTACTTCGACAAGACCTATCCGCCGCACTGGAAGCAGTAGCGGCGCATCCAAGCGCAAGAGAGGAGGAACGATGAAGCTCAGCACCACGGCATTTGCAGACCAAGGCGCGATTCCCGGCGAATGCGCCTTCGGCGTGATCGACCCGGCGACGCACGTGCGCCTGTCCGCCAATCGCAATCCGGATTTCGCGTGGAGCGACGCGCCGGCGGCAACGCAGTCGTTCGCGCTCATTTGCCACGACCCCGACGTGCCGTCGCGCGGCGACGACGTCAACAAGGAGGGCCGCGTCGTGCCGGCCTCGTTGCCGCGCGTCGATTTCTTCCACTGGGTGCTGATCGACATTCCGCCAGCGGTGCGTTCGCTCGCGCGCGGCGCGCATTCCGACGGCGTGGTCGCGCGCGGCAAGCCGGGACCGAACGCGCCGCGCGAGGGTCGTCACGGCATCAACGACTACACGGCGTGGTTCACGGGCGACAAGGACATGGGCGGCGATTACTACGGCTACGACGGGCCGTGCCCGCCGTGGAACGACGAGATTCCGCATCGCTACGTGTTCACCGTCTACGCGCTCGACGTGCCGAAGCTCGCGGTGCCCGACAGGTTCACGGGCGCCGACGTCCGCACCGCCATGGACGGTCACGTCCTCGCGCAGGCATCGGTGACCGGGCGCTACACGCTCAATCCTGCGGTGAGGCTATGACCCGCGCAGCCACGCGCTGCGACGCGCGTCCGCCGGCGGGCTCGGCGCCGAGTCGAGCGTGAGGTAGCACGTGTCGTCGGGCGCGGCGTCGAGGGTCACCTCGAAGCTGAGGAGCTCGTCGCGGCGGAACGCGTGCACCTCGACCGTTTCGCCGGGCGCGTAGCGTGCGAGAGTCGCGGCCACGCGCTCGGACGTGGCCTTGACGCGTTCGATGGCCACCAGGACGTCGTTGCCAGAGAGTCCGGCGCGCGCCGCCGGGCCGTCGCGCAGCACCGCGGCAAGACGCTGGTCCGCGAGGCGCACGCCGAGCGTGCAGCGCGGTGCCTTGCCGCTTGCCGGCTTGCCGCCGCGATCCTTGGCGCCCGCCGCGGCACGCGCGTGGAGCGTGACCCCGAAGTCCGCGAGCAACTCACGCAGCGGCGGATCTTCCGTGCCGTCGACGTAGCGTGCGAAGAAGGGGGCGAGATCGCGGCCCGCGAGTTCGCTCGCAAGGCTGGGGATCGCGTCCTCGGGCACGCCGATGCCCGCGCGTCCGTAGCGTTCCCACAGCGCGCGCATGAGATCGTCGAGCGAGGCCTTGCCGTCCCGGCGCAGGGTAAGGTCGAGTGCGCAGCCGACGAGCGCGCCTTTCGCGTAGTAGCTCACGACCGCGTTGGGTGAGTTCTCGTCCTGCCGGTAGTACTTGATCCAGGCGTCGAAGCTAGACTCGGACACGCTCTGCGTGTGGCGCCCCGGCCCGCGCAGCACGCTGGTGATGGTGCGTCCCAGGAGCTCGAGATAGCGCTCGGGTTCGACGAGGCCGCAGCGCACGAGGGTCAGGTCGTCGTAATACGAAGTGAATCCCTCGAACGCCCACAGCTGCCGCGTGTACGCCTCGCGCGTGAGGTCGTACGGCACGAACGCCGCGGGCTTGATGCGCTTCACGTTCCAGACGTGGAAGTACTCGTGGCTCGCGAGGCCCAGGAACGTGAGGTAGTCGTCGTCGATCTCGCCGCTCGCCGCGTGCGGCAGCTCGTCGCGGCGGCACAGGAGGCTCGTGCTCGAACGGTGTTCGAGACCGCCGTAGCCGTCGCCGACGGCGGTGACCTGGAAGAGATAGCGATCGAACGGCGGCGTGCCGCCGAACATCCCGACCTGCCAGTCGCAGATGCGGGCGAGATCGCGCGACAGCCGCGCGAGGTCGGCGTCGTGGCGCCCCGTGATGGCGATCTCGTGCGGCACCGAGCGGACGTCGAAGCGCGCCCAGGCAAAGTCGGCCATCTCGACGGGGTGGTCGAGGAGCTCGTCGTAGTCCGCGGCACGATAGGTGCCGAAGCCGCGCTCGGGCGCACCAACGCGTGGAAGCGTGGTCGCGACGCGCCACGACGCGTACTGCGCGCCCGGAGGTGCCACGATCTCGACGACGCACGGCGCCTGGGCGCGCCCCTCGGGCAACAGGAACACCGACGGTCCGTTGAAGTAGCCGCGCGTCGCATCGAGGTAGGCCGCGCGCACCGACAGGTCGAACGCATATACGTGCGCCGTGACGGTGACGCTGCCACGGGCCGGCGCGGTGCGCCACGTGCCCTTGTCGATCTTCTCGATGGCCAGGCTTGCGCCGCCGCACGACGCGCGCACCTCCACGAAGTGCCGCGCGAACTCGCGGACCAGGTAGCTCCCCGGAATCCACGCCGGCAGCGAGAAGCGATGACCGGAAGGATCGGAGTCTTCGATCGTGACGCTCACCTCGAAGAGGTGCGCGTGCGGGTCGAGCGGGGCGATGCGGTAGCGGGTGGGGGGCAAGGGGACCGCTCTGGAAAGAGGTGTGGCGCCCCCGGCCGGAGTTGAACCGGCGGCCTACCGCTTAGGAGGCGGTCGCTCTATCCACTGAGCTACGGGGACGTTCGACTGCAAGCGAATCGTCGAAGGTCAATTTTACCGGAATGCATCCTGCCGCCTAAACTAGCGCAAGCAGCCCCGATGCGCCGATCATGAGATATCCCACTGCAGTCTTGCCATTCGCGTGCCTGCGATGATCGCGTGGCTCGGTGCCCGCACGCCGTTTCCTCCGCTCGCCGCGGCGTTGACCGAACCGAACGGACTGCTTGCCGCCGGGGGCGACCTGTCGCCCGAACGCCTTCTCGCGGCGTATCGCAGCGGCATCTTTCCCTGGTACTCGGAAGGGCAGCCCATACTGTGGTGGAGCCCCGATCCGCGCATGGTGCTCTTCGTCGACGAACTGCGCGTGTCGCGGTCGCTGCGCAAGCGCGTGCACAGCGGAACGTTCGACGTGCGTGTCGACACTGCGTTCCGCGACGTGATCGTGGCCTGTTCGGAGTCGCCGCGCGCGGGGCAGCACGGGACGTGGATCACGCCCGACATCGTCGAGGCGTATTGCGAGCTTCACCGGCGCGGCTACGCCCACTCCGTCGAGAGCTGGCGCGAGGGGCGGCTCGCCGGCGGGCTGTACGGCCTTGCCCTGGGGCGCGTCTTCTTCGGCGAGTCGATGTTCGCGCGCGAGACGGACGCGTCCAAGGTCGCCCTCGTGCATTTGGGCGCCAGGCTGCGCGCCTTGGGCGTACCGCTCATCGACTGCCAGCAGGAGACCGCGCATCTCGCGGGGTTGGGCGCGCGTCCCATCCCCCGCACCGCGTTTGCGGCGCATCTTGCGCAGTTGATACACTCGCCCGAACCCCCGCCGGGCTGGAACGACGGATCCACCGGATCCGCGCCGCGCCCCCGGATAGCGTGATGAGCAAGCTCAACGACCTGCCGCTGACGTCGCTCCAGTTCTACGCAACGGCGCCGTATCCCTGCAGCTATCTGCCCGATCGCGCGGCGCGGTCGCAGGTCGCCACGCCGAGCCACCTCATCGACACCCGCGTATACAGCGAGCTCGTCCGCCTCGGATTTCGCCGCAGCGGGGCCTTCACCTACCGCCCCTACTGCGATCACTGCCGGGCCTGCGTGCCCGTGCGGGTCCCCGTGGCCGAGTTCGATCCTGGTCGGACGCAGAGACGCATTGCCCGCAATCACGCGAAGTTGACGGCTGTTCGCCGTGAGTTAACGTACGATAGCGAGCATTACGCCCTGTATCTGCGCTACCAGCGATACCGCCATCCCGGCGGGGGCATGGATCAGGACAGCCGCGAGCAGTACCAGCACTTCCTTCTGCACAGCAACGTCGCGACCGACCTCTACGAGTTCCGGGAGGAGGGCGTCCTGCGCATGGTGAGCCTGGTGGACCGCCTCATCGACGGGCTGTCCTCGGTCTACACGTTCTTCGAGCCCGATGTGCGCGGGGCGAGCTTCGGCACGTACAACGTGCTTTGGCAGATCGAGCGCTGCCGCACGCTGGGGCTGCCCTACCTGTATCTGGGCTACTGGATCGCCGAGAGCCGCAAGATGGCCTACAAGGCCACCTTCCGGCCGGTCGAGGGGCTGGTCGGCGGCGTCTGGACGCCGCTGTCCCTCCCCTGACCCTCCCTTCACGCCGTCATCACCGGCGAACTGGCGCTTCGTGAACAGGCGTCGTAACTGCTTGTTCGCTACAAATTGCCGCGTGCACCTTAGCCGATAGGTCACGATCCGGCTGCATCCCCGCGGACTGCTGCGACTTTCCCAGCCGCTTCCCAATGGCCACCCGTGGCGGCGTGCGTGTTTGTTTGCCACAATGTGGCTGCCTACGTACCACTTGTCCGCAACGCCGTCTCGTTAACACCTTGGAGCCCACCATGAATGCATTTGCCGACGTTCGTTACCTCAATCCGCCGACGCCGCCCCAGCTCGACACGCGCTTCGACGAGGACACCGGGGCCTACTGGGCCCTCATGAATCCGCGTCCGCGCGCGTGTTTCAGCATGCAGCTCCTGAACGATCTCCGGGGTTACGTCGAGAGCATCGTCTCCACGCGCGGCGCGATCGTGCACCGCGGCGTGGAGCACCGCATCCGTTACGGCGTGCTCGCCTCCAAGGTGCCCAACGTCTTCAACCTGGGCGGCGACCTCGCGCTCTTCCGCTCCTACATCGAGACACGCAACCGCGCAGGACTCGTCAACTATGGCCAGCGTTGCGTCGACAACCTGTATCCGTGGCATCGCAACTGCGACCTGCCGATGACGACGATCGCGCTGGTGCAGGGCGAGGCCCTGGGTGGCGGATTCGAAGCCGCCCTGTCGGCCTCGGTGCTGATCGCCGAAGAAAGCGCGCGCCTCGGTTTTCCCGAGATCCTCTTCAATATGTTCCCGGGCATGGGCGCCTACAGCTTCCTCGTGCGCAAGGTGGGACGCCGCACGGCGGAAGAGCTCATCACCAGCGGCGCCATCTACACGGCCCGCCAGCTCTACGAGATGGGCGTGATCGACGTCCTGACCGCGGACGGGACGGGCGAGGCGGCGGTGTCGGCCTACATCAGGAAGCATGCGCGCAACGCCAACGGCCGCCAGGCCTTCGAGCGCGCCCGAAACGAGGTCACGCCGGTCACGCGCGACGAGCTCATGCGCGTCGTCGAAGTCTGGGCGGATGCCGCGCTGCGCCTCACCGACCGCGACCTGCGGATGATGGAGCGGCTCGTGAAGGCGCAGCAGAAGATCGGCGCGCGCGAGATTGGCGAGTCCGACGAGAACGTCGTGGCGCTGCAAGCGGCGGTGTGAGAGGTCCCGGGAGCTCGGTGTTGGAGGAATCGAAAATGAACGAACAACGTGAGATGTTCCTGCGTAACGAAATGCGCCCGTTCACGAAGCGGAGCAACCTGGTGGGCTACGGGGCGGTGCTGCTCGACACCGCGATCTTCGCGGGGGCGGTGTACCTGGCCTGCGCGTCGACCAACGTGTGGCTGCAGGTGCTGTTCAGCGTCATCGCCGGCACGATGATCTCGACGCTCTTCGTGCTCGGCCACGACGCGTGCCACGGCAGCCTCGTGCGCAACCGTCGTGCGAACGTGGTGCTGGCCCGCATCCTCATGCTGCCGGCGCTGCACAACCTCACGCTCTGGAAGATTCAGCACAACCGCATGCATCACCAGGAGTCCAACATCAAGGGGCAGAACTCCTGGTCGCCCATGTCGGTCACGGAATTCGCGGCGCTGCCCAGGTGGCGGCGGTGGCAGGAGCGCATGTATCGCTGCGGCGGATTCGGCCCGTACTACCTGATCGAGCGCTGGTGGAAGAACAAGTTCTTCCCGGGCGCGCGCGTCGAGGGCGTGGTGCGCCGCCGCGCGCTCGCCGACGCAGCACTGCTCATGGCGTGGCTTGCCGCGTGGTCGGCCGGCGCCGTGTACGCGGGCTCGCTCGCGGGCAACGCGTGGTACGCCTCGCTCGCGTGGGGCGTCGTGGTTCCGTTCCTCCTGTGGAACTGCCTCATGGGCCTCACCGTCTACCTGCATCACACGCACCCGCTGGTGCCCTGGTTCCGCAGCGCCGACGAGGCGAAGCGGCACGGCGCCGAGGAGCTGACGGTGCACGTCAAGTACCCGCGCTGGTACGGCATCCTGTCGCACGACATCATGGAGCACACGGCCCATCACGTGCATCCCCTGATCCCGTTCTATCGCCTGCGCGCCGCGCAGGAGCGCTTGAACGCGCTGCTCGGCAAGGACGCGATCGTGGAGCCGATGACGCCGTTCTACGTCCTCCGGCTCGTCCGCCAGTGCCGTCTCTACGACTACGATCGCAAGGAGTGGACCGGCTTCTCGGGTACAGTCTCGGCCCAGCCGGCCGATGCGCTGCTTGCGCCGGAGGCCCCGCGGACTTGAGCTCCGCGTCTCAAAGGCATGGAGGTTGCTTGAATCCCCTCGTTCCCAACGCGAGACCCGTATCGGCTTGAACAGCATCGCTTCCTTACGAGAGTGGCTCACGAGCAGGCGCGAACGCCTGCTCGTCGGGGTCGATCGCCCCGAGATCGGGCAGTACATGCTCCGCGTGCCCATCGCGGCGGCGGTGATGATCTACCTCTTCTGGTACTCGTTCCGCGACGGCGTGGTCGATTCGGGCGAGCTCGCCACGCTCTGGGTGTCGGTGGGGTTCTTCCTGTTCGGGGTCGGGATGACCGCCATCATCCTGATCTTCCGCGGGGTGTCGGCGTTCCGCCGCTACCTCGCCATCGTGGCCGACAACGCCGTGACCACCTTCTGCCTCTCCCAGATGGGCGAGGGAGGCGTGGTCGTCATCGGGGCGTATCTCTTCATCACCATCGGCAACGGCTTCCGTTACGGTCGCCGCTACATGCACGTCTGCCAGGCGTTCACCATCGCCGGCTTCACGTACGTGCTGGCAACCTCCGCGTTCTGGTCGCAGCACGTCTTCATCGGTGTCGGCTTCCTGATCGGCCTCATCGTGGTCCCTATCTACGTGAGCGCGCTCTCGGAGCGCATCAAGGAGGCCAAGCGGCGCGCCGACGAGGCGAGCCACGCCAAGGGGCGCTTCGTCGCCAACGTTAGCCACGAGATGCGCACGCCGCTCAACGGCGTGATCGCCATGGCCGACATCCTGCGCGAGACCGACCTCACCGAGGCGCAGCGCGAGATCGTCGAGACGATGACCACGTCGGCGCAGCTCCTCCTCGCGCAGATCGAGGACGTCCTCGACATGGCCAAGATCGAGGCCGGCCGCGTGCAGGTCGAGTCGCGGCCGTTCGATTTCGCGAGCGTGGTGTCGTCGACGGTGAAGGTCATCGTCCCGCAGGCGCGCTACAAGGGCATCGACGTGCAGACGCAGATCGCGCCCGAGGCCTCGCGCTGGTTCGCGGGCGACTCGCACCACTTGCGGCAGGTGCTGCTCAACCTCCTGTCCAACGCGGTCAAGTTCACCGAGCAGGGTCGCATCGCCGTGCGCGCGAAGGCCGCCGGCACGCAGGACCCGAGGGTGAAGCGCGTGCGCATCGAGGTCGAGGACACCGGCATCGGCATCCCGGCCGACAAGCAGGCCACGATCTTCGAGCCATTCACGCAGGCCGACGACTCCACCACGCGCGTATACGGGGGCACCGGCCTCGGCACCACCATCGCCAAGCACCTGGTCGAGCTCATGGGCGGCGAGATCGGCGTCACCAGCGCGCCCGGCGAGGGCAGCCTCTTCTGGGTGGAGCTCGACCTCGAGTGCGCGGAGCCGCAGGGCGTGGACCTCACCGCAGAGCTCGCCGCGACGAGGCCGTCCGCCAGTGCGCGCTTCGCGGGCATGTCGGACGTCTCGAACGTCCACAAGCTTCGCGGCGCGCGCATCCTGGTGGCGGAGGACAACGCGACCAACCAGCGTGTCGCCCAGCTCATCCTCGAGAGCCGCGGTCACGCGGTCACGATCGTGGGCAACGGCGAGAGCGCGCTCGAGGCTCTCGAGCGCGGCGCGTTCGACATCGCCCTGTTCGACCTGTCGATGCCCATCGTGTCGGGCCTCGAGGCGCTCAAGCTCTACCGATTCACCAATCCCAATCCGATCCCGGTCCTCATCCTCTCGGCCAACGTCACGACCGACTCCATCGCCGAGTGCCTGCGCGCCGGGGCCGCCGAGTTCATCCCGAAGCCGCTGCGCGCGTCGTACGTGCTCGACGCCATCGACCGCCATTTGTCCTCGCATGCGGGCGACATCGCGGCGCGCGCGCCGGCGCCTCCGGACGAACGCTCGCTCTCGCTGGTGAGCGTCCCGGCGCTCGACGCGGAAGTCATCGAGGAGCTCTCGAAGCTGTCCTCCGATCCCACGTTCATGGACCGCCTGATGCGCGGCTTCCACGCCGACACGACGCGGCTCGTATCGGAGCTCACGCAGTCGCTGACGCAGCGCAAGTACACCGAGGCGAAGGACATCGCGCACGCGCTGAAGGGCGG
>CAZIZD010000100.1:0-12670 GCA_964543615.1 uncultured Alcaligenaceae bacterium
GTTCGTGGCCGACCCGGGCATCCGCGGTGGACTTCGCATCGAGGCGCCGCCAAACGCGATCGACGGAACGCTCGAGGGCATCCTCGCGGGCCGCGACGACGTCGAGGCCCAACTGCTCGTCTGCGTGACGCAGGAACGGCGCGCGGCCGGGCGATCGGAGTCGACATGAGCAGGGGTCGCATCACGTCCATCGGCGGTCCTGTGATGACCGCCGAGTCGGACGCGCCCTTCGCGCTGCACGAGGCGGTCCGCATCGGGCCGCAGGCGCTGCTGGGCGAAGTTATGCGCATCGACGGATCGCGCGTGGTCGCGCAGGTCTACGAGGACACCACCGGGCTTCGACCGGGCATCGAGGTGACCGGCGACGGGACGCCGCTTGCGATACGACTGGGACCGCATCTGCTCGGCAGGATGTTCGACGGTCTCCTGCGCCCGCTGCCCGCGCACGATGTGATCCACATCGAGCCCGGCATGCGCACGTCCGGGCCCGAGCGGTTCGTGTTCGAGCCGGCACTGCGCATCGGCGACGACGTGCGTCGCGGCGGCATCCTCGGCACCATCGTGACGGGCCGCGGCCGTGACCAGCGCTGCCTCGCGCCGCCCACCGTCGGGGGCATGCTCGTCGAGATTGCGGCGTCGGGCACCTATCGTGACGACGAGACTATCGCGCGCGTCAAGGACGCCGCCGGCGTCGTGCACGACCTGTCGATGTCGCATACGTGGCCCGTGCGCACGCCGCGGCCGGTCGCGGCAAGGAAGCCGACATCGCTGCCGCTCGTCACCGGACAGCGCATCCTCGACGCGCTCTTTCCCGTCGCGCTCGGCGGCAAGTCCGCGGTGCCAGGCGGATTCGGCACGGGCAAGACCGTGCTGCTCGAGGCGCTCGCCAAGGGCAGCAACGCGGACGTGATCGTGTATCTCGGATGCGGCGAGCGCGGCAACGAGATCGCAGGCGTGCTCGACGAGTTTCCACACCTCGACGATCCGCGCACCGGGCGACCGCTCATGGAGCGTACCGTCATCATCGCCAACGCCTCGAACATGGCGGTGGCCGCGCGCGAGGCGTCGATCTACTGCGCGATCACGGTGGCCGAGTACTTTCGCGACCAGGGGCTTGCCGTCGCGCTCATGGCGGACTCGACTTCGCGCTGGGCCGAGGCGCTGCGCGAAGTGTCGGGACGCTTCGGCGAACTGCCTGGCGAGGGCGGGTATCCCGCGTATCTCTCGTCGCGTCTCGCCGACTTCTACGAGCGCGCCGCACTCGTGCAGACGCTCTCGGGCGAGGAAGGCTCGGTGACGGTCATCGGCGCGATCAGCCCGCCGTCGGGCGACTTCTCGGAGCCGGTCACGAGCCACACCAAGCGCTACGTGAAGGCGTTCTGGGCGCTCGACGTGCGGCGCGCGCACGCGCGCTTCTATCCCGCCATCCATCCCCTCACCTCCTATGCCGAGGATGCGGACGCGTTCGCCGCGTGGTGGGCGAGCAACGGCAATCCCGAGTGGCTCGCGCTGCGGCGCCGGTTCCTCACGCTGCTCGACGACGAGGCGCGCATCGAGCGCATGGCGCGGATCATCGGCAAGGATGCATTGCCTGCGAGTCAGCAGGTGACGCTCCTGTGCGCAGAGCTCGTCAACGAGGCGTTCCTGCGGCAGTCGGCGCTGTCGATCGTCGACCGCGTGTGCACGCCCGCCAAGACGGCCGCGATGATGAAGCTCGTCGGCCGCTTTTGCGATCTCGCGGAGGGTGCCCTGGCGCGAGGCGCGCCGCCGCAGGCGATCGCACAGCTGCATGCGCGCCGCGAGCTGATCCGCATGGGGGAGGACGTGGAGGCCGCGAATCTCGCGCGGATGGACGAGATCGCGCTCGACATGGAGCGGGATTTCGCGGAGATCGTTGCAGAGGACAAGCATCATGCGCCTGACCATTGAAGGTGCGGCCACCCGCATCGGCGGGCCGCTCCTGTTCCTGCGCCGCACGCTAGACGTCGGCCTGGGCGATGCCGTGGAGGTATTGGGCGCGGACGAGCGCGTGCGTCTCGGTCGCGTCGCGGCGCTCGACAGCGACCTCATGACCATCGAGGTACTGGAGGACACCGCGGGCCTGTCCTTGCCCACGACCAGGGTGCGGCTCATCGGCGAGCCGCTTTCGTTCGGTGTCGGGCCGGGGCTGCTCGGCCGCGTGTACAACGGCGTGGGCCAGGTGATCGACGGCGGTCCCCCCATTGCGGCAACTGCAAGGCATCGCATCGAAGGCATGCCGATGAATCCGGTGGCGCGGCAGAGCCCGCGCGACTTCATCGAGACAGGCATCGGCACGATCGACCTCATGCTCTCGCTCGTGCGCGGGCAGAAGCTGCCCATCTTCTCCGGCGGCGGTCTTCCGCACGACCGCCTCGCGGTGGCGATTGCCTCGCACGCGCGCTTGCTCGCGCAGGGCGCGCGCGAGGATTTCGCCATCGTCTTCGCCGGCATCGGTGTGCCGCACGCCACCGCGGAGTTCTTCCGCACGAGCCTCGAGCGGCAGGGCGCGCTCGGCCGCACCGCGCTGTTCCTGAATCTCGCGAGCGACTCGTCCACGCAGCGGCTGCTGACGCCGCGCTACGCGCTCACCGCCGCCGAGTACCTCGCATTCGTCGAGGGCAAGCACGTGCTCGCGATCCTCACCGACATGACCAACTACGCGGAAGCGCTGCGCGAGGTGTCGTCGTCGAAGGGCGAGATCCCGAGCCGCAAGGGCTTCCCGGGCTACATGTACTCGGACCTTGCCACGCTGTACGAGCGCGCCGGAACGCTGCACGGGCGAAAGGGAACGCTCACGCAACTGCCCATCCTCACGATGCCGGCCGACGACATCGGGCATCCGATTCCCGACCTCACCGGCTACATCACGGAGGGACAGGTCGTGTTGTCGCGCTCGCTCGACCGGCGCGGCATCTATCCCCCGGTGGACGTGCTGCCGAGCCTGTCCCGCCTCATGAAGGACGGCATCGGCAAGGAGTTCACCGACGCCGACCATCCCGCGCTCGCGTCGCAGCTCTACGCGGCGTATGCGCGCGCGGTGCAGGCCCGCGTTCTCGCGAGCGTGGTCGGCGAGGACGGGCTCGCCGACATCGACCGCGCGTTCCTGGCCTTCGGCGACGATTTCGAGAAGCGCCTCGTCGCGCAATCGGAGGCGCGCACGCTCGCGCAGACGATGGCCACGGGCTGGTCGCTCCTGCGGCGCCTGCCCGCAAGCGAGCTCACCCGGCTGTCCGACGCGCAGATCGCGCGCCATCTCGAGCGCGCGGCACGGGTTGGCGTATGAGCGAGCTCACTCCCACGCGAAGCGTCGTGCTCGAATTGCGCGACGAGCAGCGCGCGATGCGCCAGGGGCACGAGTTCCTGGACGAGAAGTGCCTGCTGCTCGCCGGCGAGATCGTGCGCGAGCTCGCGCATTACACGAAGCTCGAAAGTGAAGTGGTCGACGCCTGCAACGCAGCGACGCGCGCGCTGGCTGCGGCCGTCGCGCGACACGGCCTCGAAGGCTTGCAGGTCTATCCGCCCGCCAACCTCGCCGGCGCAACCCTCGCACGGCGGCAGCGATCGCTCATGGGCGTGCGCCTGGTCGAGGCGAGCCTCACTGCCAGGCCTTCCGGCGCCGACCCGCCGGTCGATCCTTCTCCCGAGGCGGAGCGCCTGCGGCTTGCATGCGCTGCGGTTGCGGAACGGTCCGCGGGGCTGGCCGCCGTCGGCGGCAACCTCGAGCGCCTGTCGCTCGAGTATCAGAAGTCGCTGCGGCGCGCGCGCGCCATCGCCGACGTGATCCTGCCCGAGATGGAGCGCGTCACGCGCGACCTCGAGACGCGCATCGAGGAGCTGGAGCAGGAGGACGCGACGTTCATGTCGCGGGCGGCTCGACACATGAGTGCATGACGCCGCTCATGCGGCGGTCACGCGCCCGCGCGCACGCCAACCTTGCGCAGGATGATCTCCAGCGGGCACCAGCACGTGAACGCGCTCTGCAGGAGGTTCAGGCCCACGAACGCGGTCAGCGCGAGCCACCACTGGCTCACGAACACCGGGCTGCCCGGGACACCGAGCGCGAGCGAGGCGAGGATCATCGTGCCCGCGAAGGCGCGGACGATTTGCCAAGAGGTCATGTGAGAGCTCCTTCGGGAGTGGCGTCGCCCGCTGCGGGCTTGCGGCGGTAGGCGACGTAGTACAGCAGCGGAATCACGACGAGCGTCAGCAGCGTGCTCACCAGGATTCCGAAGATGAGCGAGATCGCGAGCCCGTTGAAGATCGGGTCGTCGAGGATGAAGAACGCCCCAAGCATCGCCGCGAGGCCGGTGAGCACGATCGGCTGCGCGCGCGTCGCCGCGGAGCGCACCACGGCCTCCTCGAGCGGCCCGCCCTTCGCGACCTCGAGGCGGATGAAGTCGACGAGCAGGATGGAGTTGCGCACGATGATGCCGGCAAGCGCGATCATCCCGATCATGCTGGTCGCAGTGAACTGCGCGCCCAGCAGCGCGTGCCCGGGCATCACCCCGACGATGGTCAGCGGGATGGGCGTCATGATGATGAGCGGCGTGAGGTACGAGCCGAACTGCGCCACCACCAGCAGGTAGATGAGCACGAGCCCGACCGCGTACGCGGCCCCCATGTCGCGGAACGTCTCGTACGTGATCTGCCATTCGCCGTCCCACTTGACCGCGTAGTCGCGCCAGCGATCGTCGGGCTGGCGGACGAAGTACTCGCCGAGGGCACCGCCGCCGGGTGTGACGATCCCGGCAAGATTGCCGCGCATCCCGAACATCGCGTACAGCGGGCTGTCGATGCGCCCGGCCATGTCGCCCGTGACGTAGTTCACGGGCATGAGATCCTTGTGGAAGATGGGCTGCTCACGCAGCGTGTCGGTGACGGTGACGAGCTCGCGGATCGGCACGAGCTGCCCGCCGGCCCCGCGCACGGTGAGTTGCAGCAGCGTGTCGAGGCTGCCCTGCTGTTCCGCGGGAAGGCGCAACTCGGTCGGCGCCGGATACTTGGTCTCGTCGTGCATGTACGCACCCGGCTCGCCCGCGAGCCCCGCACGCAGCGTGGTCACGATCGCCTCCTGCGGCACGCCGAGCATCGCGGCCTTGCGGCGGTCCACGACCAGGACCTTGCGGGGCGCCGCGGCGATGCTGCTGTCGTCGATGTCGACCACACCGGGCGTCGCCTCGAATTGCGCACGCAGCGCCTTGGCGACGGTACGGCGTCCATCGGCCTCGGGGCCGTAGACCTCGGCCACGATCGGCGCGAGCACCGGAGGACCGGGCGGCACTTCGACGGCCTTCACGTTCGCGCCATGGCGCGCGCCGATCTTTGCGAGCTCGGGGCGCAGGCGCGTCGCGATCGCGTGGCTCTGCTCCTTGCGCGCATGCTTGTCGGCGAGGTTCACCTGGAGGTCGCCCACCTCGCCCCCCGAACGGAGGTAATACTGGCGCACGAGTCCGTTGAAGTTGATCGGCGCCGCCGTCCCCGCGTAGCCCTGCACGTCGGTCACCTCCTCCTGGCGGACGAGGAACGCGGTGAGATCGTGCAGCACCGCCGCCGTCTGCTCGACGGGAGTGCCGGCCGGCATGTCGACGATCACCTGGAACTCGGATTTGTTGTCGAACGGCAGCATCTTCATCACCACGAGGCCCGTCACGGGCAGCAGCACCGAGACGCCGACCAGGCCGAGCACCGCGACGCCCACCAGCACGCGGCGCCGGCCGCCACGCACCGGGTCGAGCAGCGGATCGAAGATGCGCGCGAAGAGGGGATGCAGCCGGTCCGAGAACGGCGTCTTCGCCTTCCCGTGGTCCGGCGCGTGGCGCAGCCACAGCCGCGACAGCCACGGCGTGACGGTGAACGCAATGGCGAGCGACAGCAGCATCCCCATGCTCGCGTTGATCGGGATCGGGCTCATGTACGGGCCCATGAGCCCGCTCACGAAGGCCATCGGCAGCAGCGCGGCAATGACCGTGAACGTCGCGAGGATCGTGGGCCCGCCGACCTCGTCGACCGCACCCGGGATGATCTCCGCCAGCGGCTTGTGCGGATCGAGCGCCTGATGGCGATGGATGTTCTCGACCACCACGATCGCATCGTCGACCAAAATGCCGATCGAGAAGATGAGCGCGAACAGCGACACGCGATTGAGCGTGAAGCCCCACGCCCACGACGCGAAGAGCGTCACGGTGAGCGTGAGGATGACCGCGCTGCCGACGATCGCGGCCTCGCGGCGGCCGAGCGCGATGAACACGAGCGCGACCACCGAAGCCGTCGCGAACAGGAGCTTCTGCATGAGCTTCTGCGCCTTGTCGTTGGCGGTCTCGCCGTAGTTGCGGGTCTCCGCGACCTCGACGTTGGCGGGAATGACCGTGTTGCGCAGCTGGTCGACGCGCTTCATGACGGCGCGCGCCACGTCGATCGCGTTCTCGCCCGGCTTCTTGGTGATCGCGATGCTGACCGCGTCGAATTCGCCGCCCGGCTGGCCGGCCCGGGAACCTGCGATCGCGTGCCACACGTAGCGCGAGGGAGGCGGGGCGCCGTCGCGCACGGTCGCCACTTCCGAGAGATAGACGGGCTTGCCATTGCGCACCGCGACTACGAGCTCGGCGACGTCGCGCGCATCGCGCAGGAACGGCCCGGCCTCGACCTGCACCGCGCGGTTGCCCGTGAGCAGATCGCCGATCGGCGCACCGAGATTCGCGGACTGCAGCGCCCCCCGAAGGTCGGCGACGGTGATGCCGTGGATCGCAAGGCGCGAAGGATCGATCTCGACCAGGATGGACCGCCCCGGACCGCCGATCGTCGTCACCTCGCGCGTTCCGGGGACGCGCTTCAAGTCGGTCTCGATGCTGTGCGCCACGCGCTCGAGGTCGTACGCGCTGGCCGCGCGGTCGCGGCTCCACAGCGTCAGCGTGACGATCGGAACGTCGTCGATCCCCTTCGGCTTGATGATCGGCACGCCCACGCCCAAGCCCTTCGGCAGCCAGTCGGCGTTGGAGTTGACGGTGTCGTAGAGGCGCACGAGCGCCTCGGTGCGCGGCACGCCGACCTTGTACTGCACGGTGACGATGGCCATGCCGGGACGCGAGACCGAGAACACGTGGTCGATGCCGACGATTTGCGAGAGAACCTGCTCGGCGGGGATCGCGACCATGCTCTCCACGTCCTTCGCCGATGCGCCGGGGAAAGGGATGAGGACGTTGGCCATCGTCACGTTGATCTGCGGCTCCTCCTCGCGAGGCGTGACGACGATCGCGAATGCGCCCAGCAGGAGGGCCACGAGCGCCAGCAGCGGCGTGATCTGCGCCGACTGGAAGTAGGCGGCGATGCGTCCCGAGATGCCGAGTGCAGGCTTCATGGTCGTGTCCCGTTAGATCGCGCGCGCCGCGGCTTGCGGATCGAGCGCGACGCGCTCGCCCGCGGTGAGCCCGGTCAGCACCTCGATGCGGTCGCCCGTTGCCGGTCCCACGCGCACCTGGCGCAACGAGGGGCGTCCATCGGACCCGACCACGTACACCGCGGTGAGCTCGCCGCGACGCACGACCGCGCCGCTCGGCACCCACAGCCGCGTGCCCGGGGCCGTGGCGGTAGTGCCCAGCCACACGCGCGCGAACGTGCCCGGCCGCACGGCGACATTGGCGGGCAGGTCGAGGCGCAGCTCCTGCGTGTGCGTCGCGGCGTCGATGGAAGGCAGGAGCTGGGTCACCGTGGGTCTGATGCGCCCGTTCACGACGTTCGGCAGCTCGATCTGCGCCGCGCTCGTATCGCGCAGCCCTGCGGCCACCGTCTGCGGGACGGCCACGCTCACGCGCATGGCCGACGGGTCGTGCAGCGTGACGAGCGGCTTGCCGGGCATGGCCAGGTCGCCCAGCACGACCGCGACCTCCGACACGACACCCGCATAGGGGGCGCGCACCACGTAGAACTCGGACTCGGTGCGCGAGGCCATCGCGGAGGCGCTGTGCGCCGCGGCCTGCGCCGTGGCGGCCTTGTACTGCTCCTCGGCGCGGTCGAGGGCGGCCTGGCTTATGTAGCGCTTTTCGAAGAGCTGCTTCTGCCGCTCGTAGTCGCGCATCGCCGCCTCCTGCGTAGCCTGCGCGGCACGCACCTGTGCCGCACCTGCGGCCGCCGTGTGCTCGGCCGAACGTGCATCCAGACGCAGGAGGACCTGTCCCGGCTTCACCGTGTCGCCTGCCTTCACGTCGAGCTGCACGACCGCCCCCGACACCTGCGCGGCGATCACGGTCTGGCGCACCGCTTGCACGACGCCGTCGTAGCCCGCGTCCGGCGCGCTGCCTCCGGTGGAGACGGGAGCTGTCTGCAACGCTGGCGGCGCGGCGGGGCCCGCGTTGGCGGCGGCGGGCAGGGCGGCCGGCAGCAGGGCCGCAAGGGTTACCAAGGCGGCGGCGAGAACGCGTTGTCGAGGGCGCATGTTTCTGTCTCCAGGGGGCGGGGCTTGCTTCCCGGCCATTACATGCGCTATTATTTAGCTAAGCAGTTAAATAGTCAAGTAGCCACTTGCGCGAAAACTTGGGGTCGATATGATGAGAGCCGGTTCACTGCCAGGCTGTTGTCCCCGGATCGAGTCGAACATGGAAGGCATGCCGCCCGAAGCGCTGCAGCACGTCGCCGCCTATTTCCAGGTGCTGGCCGAGCCGACGCGCCTGTCGATCCTCAACCTCCTGCGCGAGGGCGAGCGCAACGTGGGCGACCTGGCCCGCCTCACCGGTTACACCGCCGCCAACATGTCGCGGCACCTCGCCCTACTCACCCAGCACGGATTCGTCGCGCGTGAAAGCCGCGGCACCGCGGTCTACTACCGGATCGCCGATCCGTCGGTGTATGCCCTGTGCGACCTCGTGTGCGGCAACATCGGCCGCCAGCTGGGCAACGTCGCGCGCGCGCAGAAAGTGTTTGAGCGCGCGGCGGCGCCGCGCAAGCGGGCCAGGCGCTGACCCGGAGGCTTTCGGGCTTCAGGCCGCCGCGGGTCTCTCGTAGTGGTTGTCCCACTGTGTCGTTTCGACCAGGCGGAACCCGTGCCGCGCGTAGAAGTCGTTGGAGCGGCTTTGCTTCAGCGCGCCGACCCGGAGCGCCTTGCCTGCGGCGTCGGCCTCCGCGAAGACGTGGCGCAGCACTTCCGCGCCGATGCCGCGTCCCTGCGCCCGTGGATGTACGTACAGGTGATCGAGCAGGAGGCGGTCGCCGTCGGGTCGCACCACCACGAACCCGACGCGCTCCTCGCCATCGACGATCTCGCGCGTGAACCCGGGCGCGAAGGTGTCGAGGAATCGACTGCGAGCGCGGCCGGGATCGAAGCGCCCCACGGCCTGGAGGCTCTCGCGCATGGCGGCGACGCGCAGGTCGGCGAGGTCGTTGCCTGTGGAAGCATCGACGCAGCGGAGCGCGATCACGCCGGGCGTCAAGGATTCGACCGCCGGGGCGCGGGTTGCACCATCCCGGGATAGAAGACGCGGAAGTCGTGCACTTCGTAGACGAAGGTGCCGGCTGTCACCGAAGGATCTGCCTCCATCATGAGGCGGACGTCCTCGATGGCAGGCGCAGTGAGCACCAGCAACCCCTTGTCGGAATAGCGTGCACCCATCACGAGGGAACCGGCTTCGCGAAGCCGCTTCAGGTTGGCGGAATGCTCCCGGAAGTAGCGCTGGTCCTGCGGCGGCTTGCTCGCGTCCCACTGTGGCCCGGTCTTGATCTCGACCGCGAAGAGCTTGAGCTCGCTGGGCGGTGGCGTTGTCGCCTGGCTCGCGGCGGACGATGGGAACCCAAGCGCCGCGAGCATCGACACGCCAACCATCAGGATCGTTCGAGGGTGCATCGGGATCTCCGGGTCGTTCTCTTCCAGGCGCCGGACTGCATCACCCCACGAAGAACAACGCAACGCATGCGCCGAACCCCACGGTCCACAGCAAAGACCGCAGGTTGGCACGATCGCCGACATACGCCGCGATGTATCCGACCCGTGCCGCGAGGAAGACCAGTGCCAGCACGTCGATGCGGCCCTGCAGCGCCGGTTGGGCACGCTCGGCGATGAGAACTCCTGCGATGAAGATAGGCAGCGCCTCGAAGCTGTTCTGCTGTGCGGCATGCGCACGCGCCTGCCAGCCCTCGAGGCCGGCAAGCCACTGCCGCGGCGTGTGATTGTCGTAGCCGCCGAGGCGGCGCGGCTTGCCGAATCCCTTGGACTTCGCGAGCCCCGCGCATGCGATCGGCAGGAAGCAGGCGACGAGGATGGCGGCGTTGGCGAGGGTCAAGGTCATCTCCGAGGATGCAAACAGCGGCAGTGGTCAGCGTGCCTCGTCCGGAATGGCACGCCACGCCTCCCATGTTATCCCTCGCCCGGGAAAGGCGGCCATCGTGAAGGGCCACTGCGTCGACACCCAGTCTTCGACGGTGGCGTACAGCCGATCCTCGAGCCCACCCGCAAGCTCGCTCTGACGTGCCCACAGATAGACCTCCGCGTCGTGGCCGCGCTTTCGCGTCGGCAGGATGTAGACGCATCCCAGTACCCTGGCCTCGTCCAGCTGCACGACGGTGTAAGTGAAGGACCTGCGAGTCTGGAACTCCTTCTGATGCCAGCCGAGATCGATCAGGTTCTGTTCGAGCGTGAGGCCGACGGGCCACTTGCCGCCCCAGATGGTCCGGCAGTGCTCCACGCTGCTCATCACGGCGTCGTAGTCCTTCACGACGTCGTGCACCGTCAGCATGCGCAGGCGGAACTCCGCCGTCTGCAGCGTTGCCGGGACCTCGAACTCCTTCGGAACGAATGACACTGCGACTCCTTTCAGGCAGGTAGCGATCGTTGCGGCCGAGACGGCTCTTCAGACCGTTCGCTTGCCTCGCCGCGGACCGCCCCCGGCTTCCGAGGCCAGCTTCCCCGCGATGTCGGCATACGCAATGGCGATGCCTCGCAGCTCCGGCGGCCGTGAAGCAAGCCAGGCGTCGACCGCGGGATCGTGCGCGACGGCGCCATCGAAACGAAGAAGGAGCGTCATGCCATTCTCCAAAACGAGGCCGGCGACACTCGAGCAAGGTGCCTCATTTCAGCTCTGCCTCGCTTACACCTGCCGGCGGCGGGAGCGTCTCGCACTCGCGCACTTGGGCGCCACGCAGCCCGGCCGGCGCCGTCTATTCCAGCGGGGCCGGCGCCATGATGCGGGGATCCAGGGACCTGAATTGCGCGTCGCGCAGCGAATCGAACGAGGCGTTCAATCCACGGCGATACTGCAGTTCACCTTCCGCGCGAATTGCGCGTGCCACGCACCGGTTCTGCTCGTAAAAGCGAACCGCGCAATCGCGATAGCCCATGAAGCCGCACATGTCCTGGATGCACAGTCCGGTCGGTTGCCACCACATCCCTCCGAAGAACCGGCCGAAGTTCGCGTAGGAATGCTCGAAGTCGTCCACGCCGTTGCTCTCGATGAGCAATGTCCCGCCCGGCTTCAGGAGCTCGCGCAGCACATGCAGTCCGACGAGCATGTCGCTCAGGTGATAGAGCACTCCCGAGACCACGATGCAGTCGAGGCTGCGCGGCTCGATCTCGGCGCCGAGCGAGAACAACGACCGGCAAACGGGCTTGACCGCGGCCGCCCGCAAGACGCCGGCGGCATATCTGCACTGCTCGACATGCTCGGGAATCTCGTCGACGGCATGGACGACTTCAGCGCCGCGTTCCGCCATCAGGAGCGCGATGCCCCCCGTGTAGCAACCGACGTCCGCAACACGCATTCCGTCCAGGCGTGCGGGCCACCATCCGGCAGCATCGAACATGCCGGCAATCCCGAGGTACGAATCCTTGAGCAGACCTTCCTTGCGGAACGGACCGAAGTCGATGGTGTGACCCCATCCGTACTGGGCGGCGGCTCCGAGCCGATCGATCTCGGACCGAATGCGCGCCAGATCTTCAGGCGATGTGTCTTGTGGCAGGCGCAATCCCAGCGCAGCCTTGGTAGCGGGGGGAGGGTATACCTTGCTCATCGTGCTCCAGGGGGCAAGAAGTGTCCGCCGGAATGGAGGCCCGTGAACGGAGGGGTTGCGGATGTACCCAGTCCGTGCACGGTGGATTTGGCGGAGAGTGAGGGATTCGAACCCCCGTCCGGGTTGCCCCGAAACCTGATTTCGAGTCAGGCGCCTTCGACCACTCGGCCAACTCTCCGGTAAGCCCATCATTATAACGCACGCCCGTCGTGCCCGGACAGGGGCAGGGATGCGCCATCTCCGGCAAACCCCGGGCTGCGAGTAGGACATCCGCTTACAGACGCGGCGGCGCTGCAGATGCACGATGCGGCAAGCTTCCCGCTCCCTACCCCAAAAAGATCATGAACCCGGCCGCTCCGTTCCCCGATGGGGAGATCCATCGCATCATCGTCGAGCAGACGAAGGATTACGCGGTCTTCGCGCTCGATGCCAACGGCTTCGTGAAGACGTGGAATGCCGGCGCGGAGCGCCTCAAGGGATACCGAGCCAACGAGATCATCGGCCGCCACTTCTCCACGTTCTATGCCGACGAGGACGTGGCGCGCGACTGGCCCGCGCGCGAGATCCAGATGGCCTCCGCGGAGGGCCGCTTCGAGGACGAAGGCTGGCGCGTGCGCAAGGACGGCTCGCGCTTCTGGGCCAACGTCGTGATCACTGCATT
>CAZIZD010000101.1:0-12593 GCA_964543615.1 uncultured Alcaligenaceae bacterium
TCTTCACCTCGACCTCCCATAACCAGGTCGACCAGGTCGTGCTTGCTGGTGGATGCGCCGCGCTGCCCGGCATCGACGACCTCGTTTCCAAGCGTGCCGGAGTCGCGACAGTCATCGCCAATCCGTTCTCGTCCATGCAGGCCTCCGAGCGCATCCGTCCGCGCCAGCTCGCGCAGGACGCTCCGATGTTGCTGATCGCCACCGGCCTTGCCCTGCGGAGCTTCGAATGAGCGCCAAGGGTGTCGTCAGCGTGGGGGCAGATTAATGGCCTCCGTCCGCATCAACCTGCTGCCGCACCGGGAGCAGAAGCGCCAGGCCCGGCAGCGGCAGTTCATCTCGCTCGCGGTCTCGCTCGCGATCCTGGGACTCGCCATCGTCGCGCTCGTGCACGGGGTGCTGGCCGCGCAGATCGAGAACCAGAAGGACCGCAACAACCTCCTCAAGAAGGAGATTGCCAAGCTCGACGACCAGATCAAGGAGATCGACCGGCTGCGCGACCAGATCCAGGCCGTGCTCGCGCGCAAGCAGGTCGTCGAGACGCTGCAGGCGAACCGCAGCGAGGCCGTGCATCTCCTCGACCAGCTCGTGCGCCAGCTCCCGGACGGCATCTACCTCAAGAGCGTGAAGCAGGTGGGCACCAAAGTCACGGTCGGCGGCTTCGCGCAGTCCAATGCCCGCGTGTCCACGTTCATGCGCAACATCGAGGCCTCGCCATGGCTCGGCAATCCCGAGCTGGTCGAGATCAAGCTGGTGCCGGCGCCGGGCACCGCCAAGGACCGCAACCTCACGATCAATGAGTTCACGCTGAATTTTCAGGTGAAGCGCGCGGTGCCGGCCGAAACCAAACTCGCACCGGCGTCGGGTGCGCCCGGTGCCCCCGCGAAGGGCGCGCCGGCTCCGGCACCCGCGGCCGCCAGCAAGGCCAAGGCCTGACGCCATGACGCTCGACGACCTTCGCTCCCTCAATTTCCGCGACATCGGCAGCTGGCCGCTGTTGCCCAAGATCGCCGCGCTCGCCTTCATCGTCATCGTGATCGTCGCGCTGGGCTACTTCTTCGACTGGCGCGACCAGTGGGATTCGCTCGAGATGGCGCAGAACGAGGAAGGCAAGCTCAAGGAGCAGTACACCCAGAAGAAGGCCAAGGCGATCAACTTCGAGTTGTACGTGCAGCAGTTGAACGAGGTCGAGCAGTCGTTCGGCGCGCTCGTGAAGCAGCTCCCCAACCGTTCGGAGATCGACGCGCTGCTGACGGACATCAACCAGGCGGGCCTTGGCCGCGGGTTGCAGTTCGAGCTCTTCAAGCCTGCCGCGCAGGAGAAGATGGCCGACTTCTACGCGGAGCTGCCGATCAAGATCAAGATCACCGGCACGTACCACGACATGGGCGCGTTCGCGAGCGACGTGGCCCAGCTTCCGCGCATCGTCACCCTCAACGACATCGCCATCTCGAACGACAAGGGAACGCTCGTGATGGAGTCCGACGCCAAGACCTTCCGCTACCTCGACGAGGAGGAGATCGCGAAGCAGCGCGCCCTCGCCAAGGCAAAGGACAAGGGCAAGGCCAAGGGCGGCAAGGGGCCGGCGAAATGACCCTCTCGCGCCCGGCTGGCGTCGCGAGGCTCGCGTTCGCGTTTGCGGCGGCGCTCGTGCTTGCCGCGTGCGGGGGCGAGTCGCACCAGGACCTGCGTACGTGGATGGCCGACCAGGGCAAGGGCGCCCGCGGCAAGCTCGACCCGCTGCCGCAGATCAAGCCCTACGATCCTTTCGCGTACAACGCCTTCGACCTTCCCGACCCCTTCAAGCCGCGCAAGATCGAGCCGACCAAGGGCGCTTCCAAGCTCGCGCCGGATCTCACCCGGCGCAAGGAGCCGCTCGAAGCGTATCCGCTCGAGTCGCTTGCGATGGTGGGCACGCTCGAGCGCAACAAGACGGTGTTTGCGCTGGTGCGCACGCCCGACCGCGATGTCTACCAGGTGCGCGCGGGCAACTATCTCGGCCAGAACTTCGGCGTGATCACGGGCATCGGCGACAGCGAGATCAAGCTCAAAGAGCTCATTCAGGACGGCGCTGGCGACTGGACGGAACGCGCCAGCACCCTGCAGCTGCTGCAGGACGGAGCACAGGCACAAGCACAACAGGGACGCAGACGATGAACGCGCAAACCGCCAAGCGAATCAGCCGGAGCCTCTCCGGGCGACGAGGTTGGACGGCCATGCTGGCCGCAGTCCTCGGATTTGCGCTTGCCGGCGCGGCTTACGCGCAGCAGGCCAACAGCCTCGAGAACGTGAGCGTGTCGCGAGCGAGCTCGGGACGCGTCGTGGTGCGTTTTCAGTTGAAGACGCCTCCCGCGAACCCGCCGGCGACCTTTGCGATCTCGAGCCCGCCGCGCATCGCCCTCGACTTCCTAGACACCACCAACAATCTCGGAGCGACGCAGCGGCCCGTCGACGAGGCGGCGCTGCGCAGCCTCAACGTCATCCAGGCCGGCAACCGCACGCGCGTTGTATTCAACCTCAACAAGCCGCAGTCGTTCGAGACGGCCGTCGAGGGCAACACCGTCGTCGTGACCCTGAACGACCAGGAGGCGGTCGCCGCCGGCGGCGGCACGGTGCAGCGCTTCGCCGAGGCGAAGCCGTCAGACATCCAGCACGCGCTGCGCGACGTCGATTTCCGCCGCGGCCGCAATGGCGAAGGCCGGCTAGTGGTCGATCTCTCCGACAGCTCGACGGGCATCGACATCCGGCAGCAAGGCAAGACGCTGGTGGTCGACTTCCTCAAGACCTCGGTGCCGCGCAACCTCGAGCGCCGCATCGACGTCGCCGATTTCGGCACCCCCGTGCTCACCGTCGACACTTTCGCGCAGGGCGGCAACGCGCGGATGGTGATCGAGCCCAAGGGCCTGTGTGAGCACTCGGCCTACCAGACGGACAACCGGTTCATCCTGGAGATCAAGCCGATCCTCGAGGATCCCAACAAGCTCGTGCAGGGATCGCGTGGCGGCTACAAGGGCGAGAAGCTCTCGCTCAATTTCCAGAACGTCGAGGTGCGGGCGGTGCTGCAGGTGATCGCCGACTTCACCGGGCTCAACATCATCACGAGCGACACGGTGCAGGGCAGCCTCACGCTGCGCCTCAAGGACATTCCGTGGGACCAGGCGCTCGACATCATCCTGCAGACGAAGGGCCTCGACATGCGCAAGAACGGCAACGTCGTGCTCATCGCGCCGCGGGAGGAGCTGGCCCTCAAGGAGAAGCAGCAGCTCGAGAACGCGATCCAGATCGGCGAGCTCGAGCCGCTCGTGTCCGAGTCGTTCCAGCTCAACTACATCAAGGCGCAGGACATCCTCAACCTCATCACCAGCAACACGCAGCAGAAGTTCGGTGAGGGCGCAGGGCAGACGCGCACGACGGGGGGGCAGGGCTCGATCATCAGCAAGCGCGGCGTGGCGATCATCGACCCGCGCAGCAACATCCTGTTCGTGACCGACACCGCGTCGCGGCTCGAGGAAGTGCGCAAGATCATCCGCCAGATCGACACGCCGATCCGCCAGGTGCAGATCGAGGCGCGCATCGTCATCGCGAGCGACCGCTTCAGCCAGCAGCTCGGCATCCGCTTCGGCCAGCAGACCGGCTTCACGTTCCTCAACAAGCGCTACTCCGCGGGTTCCGGCGGATCGCTGTCGACGCAGCCCGTGGTGCACACGGAAGGCGACCGCATCATCCGCGACACGCGCACGCAGACGCCGTTCGAACTCGCGTCCGGCCTCGCGACCGCGGGCTATTCGGACTCCCCGCAGCTCAACGTCAACCTGCCGGTGCCCAACGCTGCCGGCCAGCTCGCGCTGACGCTCATCAACCTCGGCAGCGGCAACCTCATCAACCTCGAGCTGTCGGCCCTCGAGGCCGACGCCCGCGGCAAGGTGGTGTCGAGCCCGCGCGTGGTCACCGGCGACAACCAGAAGGCGCACATCGAGCAGGGAACGGAAATCCCGTATGTGACGCCGGGTACCGCGAACTCGCCCGCGACGGTCCAGTTCAAGAAGGCGGTGCTGCGCCTCGACGTCACGCCGCAGATCACCGCGGACGGCCGCATCATCATGGTGGTCGAGGTGCGCAAGGACACGGTCGGCCAGTACGTGCAGCTGGGCGGCGGCTTCTCAGTGCCGTCGATCGACACCAAGAACGTGACCACGCAGATATCCGTCAACAACGGCGATACCGCAGTCATCGGCGGCATCTACGAGGAGACGATACGCAACGACGTGACGCAGGTCCCGTGGCTCGGCAACATCCCGATCCTCGGCTATCTCTTCAAGCAGACGGGCAACAGCAGCGAGAAGGCCGAGCTCCTTATCTTCCTCACGCCGCGGATCATCAAGGACACGGTAACATCCGTGAGGTGAATGCGAACGGAGGCGCCGGCGAGACCGGCGCCGATGACCACGTTGCCCCGGTGCCGCTTCGCCGGGGCAATTTGTTTCTGGTGGGCCTGCCCGGCGCAGGCAAGTCGACGCTCGGCCGTCAGCTCGCGCGCAAGCTCGGCAAGAAGTTCGTCGATGCCGATGCGGAGCTCGAGCATCGCCTCGGCGTGTCCATCCCGACGATCTTCGAGATCGAAGGCGAGGCGGGATTCCGCGACCGCGAGGAGTCCGTCATCGCCGATCTCACCCTCCTCACCGACGTCGTGCTGTCCACCGGCGGCGGCGCGGTGCTGCGGCCCAACAACCGCGCGTGCCTGCGCGAGAATGGCACCGTCGTGTACCTGCATGCGGAGCCCAAGACGCTCTATGGCCGCATCCGGCACAGCCGCAACCGCCCCCTGCTGCGCACCGACGACCCGCTTGCGCGTCTCGCCGAGCTCTACGCCGCCCGTGACGCGCTCTATCGTGAAACGGCCACCTTCGTCGTCGAATCGGAGCGCGGTGAAGTGATGCGCCTCGTGCGGCGCTTCGAGATTCCTCCCTCGCCATGAACCCACAAGCCCGTACCCTGGAGGTCGGCCTCGCCGACCGCAGCTACTCCATCCACATCGGACCCGACGTGATCGGCCAGGCAGGCGCCGTCGTGCGGTCGCAGGGCGCGGGGCGGGCCATCGTCGTGAGCAACGAGACGGTGTCCGCGCACTGGCTTGCGCCTCTGCGGGCATCGCTCGACGCGCACGCGGTGCGCAACGACGTGGTGATGATCCCGGATGGGGAGGCGCACAAGACCTTTGCCACCCTCGAGTCGGTGATCACGCGGCTCCTCGAACTGCGCGCGGAACGCAAGACGATGATCGTCGCGCTGGGAGGCGGCGTAGTGGGCGATATCGCGGGCTTCGCCGCGGCCGTCTACCAGCGCGGCATGCCGTTCGTGCAGGTACCGACCACGCTGCTCGCCCAAGTCGACTCCTCGGTGGGGGGCAAGACCGGCATCAATCATCCCCTCGGCAAGAACATGGTGGGCGCGTTCTACCAGCCGCGGGCGGTGCTGATCGATACGCGCTGTCTTGCGACGCTGCCGGGGCGGGAGATGGCCGCAGGGCTGGCCGAGGTGATCAAGTACGGCGCGATTCGCGACGCCGCCTTCTTCGAGTGGCTCGAGCGCGAGATGCCGGCGCTCGTCGCGCGCGATCCCGCCGCGCTCGCCCACGCGATTCACGAGAGCTGCCGCCTCAAGGCCGCGATCGTCGCCGCCGACGAGCGGGAGGAGGGCGAGCGCGCGCTCCTCAACTTCGGGCACACGTTCGGGCACGCCATCGAGAATGGCCTCGGGTACGGCGAATGGCTGCACGGCGAGGCCGTCGGCGCGGGCATGGTCGTGGCGGCGCGGGTGTCGCAGCGGCAGGGCCGTATCGCGGGCGCCGATCTCGGCCGCATCGAGACGCTCGTCGCGCGTGCGGGCTTGCGGACCGAGCCGCCCGCGTTGGGCTTCGATCGCTGGAAAGCACTGATGGGCCGCGACAAGAAGGTCGCGGCCGGCAGCATCCGCTACATCCTGCTCGACGCCATCGGACGCGCCGTAATCAGCGCCGACGTGAGCGACTCGACCCTGCGCGAGGTTCTCCCGTAGCCGTTGCGCGAGATGAAAAACGGCGGCCGAGGCCGCCGTTCTTCATGGTGCATGTCGACCTGATCAGATGTGCGAGCAGACGACCGATGCGGTGGTGACCACAGCGGGAGATCCCGAGTCGACGATCGTGACGTTGTTCGCACCCGCCGGACCGCCCACCGGAATGCCCGCGACCGTGAAGCTCTGGCCCGATGACGTGACCTGGGTCGGCGTGATGGTCGCGCCGGCCTTCGGGTTCTGGAAGAACACGTTGTAGGGCGCCGTGCCTCCGCTGATCACGAACAGGTAGGTCTGGCCCGTGCAGCTCGTCGTGGCGTTGCCCTGCGTCTGCGGCGTCACGACAAGCGGCGTGGGCGTCGGCGGCGGCGGGGAGCCGGAGCAGTCGATGGTCACCGTGGCGCTCTGCCGCGGCGTCGAGTTGTCGAGCAGCTGGACCGTGGTGGTCGAGGGGGATGTGAGCCCGCTCACGTTCACCGCGACGCCAGAATTGATGTTGTTCTGCGGATTGACCGTCGGGGTGGTCGAGCTGGACGACGACGTGACCACCGCCGAGTAAGGCGCGTTGCCGCCCGTGCCGATGAACTGGAACGTATTGGCCGGCACGCAGTTGGCCTTGGCGATGGCCCCCGGTGTGACCACCAGCGCGCTGGGCGGCGGCACCGGGTCCGTCGTGCCGAGTTCGTTGGTCAGCGTCGGATACTGGCCGTTGGGAATCGTGCGGCCCGTCGCGTCGGTGATGACGTACGTCAGATTCTCGAAGCAGGTGCCGTTGGTGGTGGTCGTGAACGCGCCACCGTTCTTCGTGACCGGCACGCCCGTCAGCGTGACCGCGCCGGGGAACTGCACGCCCACCGTGTACGGCGGGGTGCCGCCGAAGATGAAGTTGGTGACGCACCCGCCCGTCGAGCACCGCGTCTTGTCGGGCCCCGTGATCGTGGTGTTGCCTTGCGGAAGCACGGTGAGCACCGCGCCGTCGATCGTGATCTGCTGGATGAGGAACGTGCCCGTGACCGACTGGCCGGACGTGAGGTCCGTGGCGCGGATGACGCCCGCCTGCGTCGGCGTGTTGGCCGGGACGTTCAGCACCACGACGGCGTCGCCGTTGGTATCGGACACCACCGTGAGCGTCTGCACCAGCGGCGTGGCCGGATTGGTCGAGACGATCTGGAAGTTGCCCTGGACCACGTCGTAGCGCACCGAGCGGCCGGGAATGCCGGCGCCGCTGTTGCCGGTGACCTTTACGCGCGCGGTTCCGGTGGCCCCCGAGCAGACCGTGTTGGTCGTTGCATCGCAACCTGGCGTCTGATTGCCCGTAACGCTGATCAGAGTCGGCAGCAGGGGCGCGGGTGCGACGTTGACGCTTCCGGAGGTCGGCGTCGTGGTCGCCGAGTCCTGGACGGTCAGGGTGACATTGGTGGCGTTTGCCACGTTGTTCGCCGCCAGCACGATGGTGCTACCCGAAACGTTGGTGCCGACCGGGAGCACGGTCGGATCGCTCGAGAAGGCGCGGTAGGGCGGCACGCCGCCCGAGATGGTCACGGTCGCCGGGGTCCCGGGGTAGACGGTGATGGTGGGCGGGAGGATCTGCAGCGGCGCCACGGTGGGCGGCGGCGGTGCATACGGGTTGTTCGGGGCGCCGTTCCCGCCTCCGCAAGCGCTCAAGAGGAGGATGCCGGAGGCCCCAGCGAGGGCGGCGGCGAGGCGCAGCGTGGCTCCGATGTACCGATTGACCATGTCCCTGATTCCCGATGATGTTGTCCTAAAAAGCTCGATGCCGGAAAACAAATTAAACGCTGCAACAAGCATCTAGCTTACTTTGTTCAGATTAAAACCTAAGAGCACCCCTGGCGCAAGTTTTTCCATCTGCGAAAGCCTGCCGCCCAGCGGCCGCTGTTGCGCAGTTCGCGGCAGTCACGGGCTTGCGCGACGCATTTGCCGCATTGCAGCATCGCGAGTAATATGGATCGGTTTCGGACCGCCTTTCGGAAGGAGGCCTCCGAAGCCTTCGCTCGCTCTCCGACTCGACGAGGATACTGTGGAAAATCAGGGCTCATCGGTGTGGCCGCCCCGGCGGCAGGGGCTGTACGACCCTGCCAACGAGCACGACGCCTGCGGTCTCGGCTTCATTGCGCACATCAAGGGTCGCAAGAATCACGCCATCATTCGGCAGGGCCTCGAGATCCTCGAGAATCTCACGCATCGCGGTGCGACCGGCGCCGACCCGCTGCAGGGCGACGGGGCGGGCATCCTCATCCAGCTTCCCGATGCATTCCTGCGCAGAGCCTGCGGCAAGCTCGGCATCACGCTCCCCGCCATCGGCCAGTACGGCGTGGGCATGGTGTTCCTGCCGCGCGAGCCGGCCTCGCGCACCGCCTGCGAGCAGGAGATCGAGCGCGCCATCGCGGCCGAAGGCCAGGTGCTCCTGGGCTGGCGCGACGTGCCGACCAACAACGCGAACCTCTCCGAGCAGACGAAGGAGGTCGAACCCGTCATTCGCCAGGTCTTCATCGGGCGCGGCGGCCGCGACGTCGACCAGGACGCACTCGAGCGCAAGCTCTACATCATCCGCAAGCGCGCGGGTCACGCCATCCAGTCGCTCGCGCTGCGCCACGGCAAGGAGTTCTACGTGCCGTCGATGTCGACGCGCACGCTCGTCTACAAGGGCATGCTCCTCGCCAACCAGGTCGGCACGTACTACCTCGACCTCGCCGACGAGACCATGGTCTCGGCGCTCGCGATGGTGCACCAGCGCTTCTCGACCAACACCTTCCCCACGTGGGACCTCGCGCATCCGTTCCGCTTCGTCTGCCACAACGGCGAGATCAACACGCTGCGCGGCAACTTCAACTGGGTGCGCGCGCGCGAAGGCGCCATCGCGTCGGAGGTGCTGGGCGAGGACCTCTCCAAGCTCTGGCCGCTGATCTACGACGGCCAGTCGGACTCCGCATCGTTCGACAACGCGCTCGAGCTCCTCGTGATGGGCGGGTATCCGCTGTCGCACGCGATGATGATGATGATTCCCGAGGCCTGGGCCGGCAATCCGCTCATGGACGAGGACCGGCGCGCGTTCTACGAGTACCACGCCGCGCTCATGGAGCCGTGGGACGGCCCCGCCGCCATGGCCTTCACCAACGGCCGCCAGATCGGCGCGACGCTGGACCGCAACGGCCTGCGGCCCGCGCGCTTCGTGGTCACCGACGACGACTACATCGTGATGGCGTCCGAAGTCGGCGTGCTCGACATCCCGGAGTCGAAGATCGTCAAGAAGTGGCGCCTGCAGCCCGGCAAGATGCTGCTGGTCGACATGGAGGAAGGCCGCATCGTCGACGACGACGAGCTGAAGCGCACGCTCGCCACTGCGAAGCCCTATCGCGAATGGATCCGCAAGTGCCGCATGCGCCTCGAGGAGATGCCCGAGCCCGCGCCGCTGACGCCCTCCGAGGTGCCGCTGCTCGACCGCCAGCAGGCGTTCGGCTACACGCAGGAGGACGTGAAGATCCTGCTGACGCCGATGCTCGAGAACGGCGAGGAGGCACTCGGCTCCATGGGCGACGATGCTGCGCTGCCGGTGCTGTCCAATCGCCCGAAGGTCTTCTACAACTATTTCAAGCAGCTCTTCGCGCAGGTCACGAACCCGCCGATCGACCCCATCCGCGAGGAGCTCGTGATGTCGCTGGTGTCGTTCGTCGGGCCGCGCCCGAACCTGCTCGGCATCGAGGTGACCGATCCACCGATGCGCCTCGAGGCTGCGCAGCCGATCCTCACGCCCGACAACATGGAGAAGATCCGCCACGTCGAGCTCTTCTCCGGCGGCGCCTTCAAGTCAATCGAGCTCGACATCTGCTATCCCGCCGATTGGGGCGCGAACGGCATGGAGGCGGCGCTCGCAAGCCTCGCCGCGCACGCCGAAGATGCAATCCGGCAGGGCTTCAACATCCTCGTGCTGTCCGATCGCGCGGTTTCGCCCGAGCTGCTTCCCATTCCCGCGCTCCTCGCCACGGCCGCGGTGCACGAGCACCTCGTCAAGAAAGGCCTGCGCACGTCGGCGGGCCTCGTGGTGGAGACGGGCTCGGCGCGCGAGGTGCACGATTTCGCGCTGCTTGCAGGATACGGCGCCGAAGCGATCCATCCCTACCTTGCGCTCGAGACGCTTGCCAGGCTCGCGGAGTCGGTGCCCGCGATCGACGCCAAGGAGTCGTACAAGCGCTACATCAAGGCGATCTCCAAGGGCCTCTATAAGGTGATGTCGAAGATGGGCATCTCCACCTACCAGTCGTACTGCGGCGCGCAGATCTTCGAGGCCGTGGGGCTGCAGAAGGCGTTCGTCGACAAGTACTTCACCGGCACGGCGAGCAACGTCGAGGGCATCGGCGTGTTCGAGGTCGCGGAGGAGGCCGTGCGCCTGCATCGCAAGGCGTTCGGCGACGATCCGACCCTGCGCGACATGCTCGACCCGGGCGGCGAGTACATGTACCGCGTGCGCGGCGAGGCCCACATGTGGACGCCCGAGTCCATCGCCAAGCTCCAGCACGCGACGCGCGCCAATTCGTTCGCGACGTACCGCGAGTACGCGCATCTCATCAACGAGCAGAGCCGCGAGCTCAAGACTTTCCGCGGCCTCTTCGCGTTCAGGACCGGCGAACGCGCTCCCGTGCCCATTGCCGAGGTCGAGCCCGCGAAGGACATCGTCAAGCGTTTCGCGACGGGCGCGATGAGCCTCGGCTCCATCTCGACCGAGGCGCACACCACGCTCGCGGTCGCGATGAATCGCATCGGCGGCAAGTCGAACACCGGCGAGGGCGGCGAGGACGAGGCGCGTTATCGCGCGGAATTGCGCACCGGCAAGAGTCCCGTCGGCAAGGGCGACACCCTCGCGAGCGTGCTCGGACGCGATCGCATCGAGGTGGACGTGCCGCTCCTGCCGGGCGACAGCCTGCGCAGCAAGATCAAGCAGGTCGCGTCGGGGCGCTTCGGCGTGACGGCCGAGTACCTCACGTCCGCCGACCAGATCCAGATCAAGATGGCGCAGGGAGCGAAGCCAGGCGAAGGCGGCCAGCTGCCCGGCCACAAGGTGTCGGAGTACATCGCCAAGCTGCGCTTCTCGGTGCCGGGCGTGGGGCTCATCTCGCCGCCCCCGCATCACGACATCTACTCGATCGAGGATCTTGCGCAGCTGATCCACGATCTCAAGAACGCGAACCCCAAGGCCTCGATCTCGGTGAAGCTCGTGTCCGAGGTGGGTGTGGGCACGGTGGCCGCGGGCGTTGCCAAGGCCAAGTCCGATCACGTGACCATCGCGGGTCACGACGGCGGGACGGGCGCTTCGCCGGTCTCGTCGATCAAGCACGCCGGCACGCCGTGGGAGCTGGGCCTCGCGGAGACGCAGCAGACGCTCGTCCTCAACCGCCTGCGCGGGCGCATCGCGGTGCAGGTGGACGGCCAGATGAAGACCGGCCGCGACGCTTGGCGCCGACGAGTTCGGGTTTGCCACCGCGCCGCTCGTGGTGAGCGGCTGCATCATGATGCGCAAGTGCCATCTCAACACCTGCCCCGTTGGCGTGGCCACGCAGGATCCGGTGTTGCGCCGCAAGTTCACGGGACAGCCCGAGCACGTCGTGAATTACTTCTTCTTCGTCGCGGAGGAAGTGCGCGAGATCATGGCGCAGCTGGGTTTCCGCACGTTCGACGAGATGATCGGGCGCTCCGACCTCCTCGACATGAAGGCCGGCGTCGACCACTGGAAGGCCCGCGGGCTCGACTTCTCGCGCATCTTCCACCAGCCGAAGATGCCGGCGGCGGTGGCGCGCCATCACCGTGAGTCGCAGGACCACGGTCTTGCGCGCGCGCTCGACCACGCGCTCATCGAGGGCGCGCAGGCGGCGATCGCGGACAAGAAGCCCGTGCGCCTCACGCATCGCATCCGCAATGCCAACCGCTCCGTGGGCGCGATGCTCTCAGGCGCGGTCGCGCGCAAGTACGGTCACGACGGTCTGCCCGACGACACGATCCACGTCGCGTTCGAGGGCATCGCCGGCCAGAGCTTCGGCGCGTTCCTCGCGCGAGGTCTCACGTTCGAGCTGCAGGGCGCGACCAACGACTACGTGGGCAAGGGACTTTCGGGCGGCCGCATCGTCGTGTACCCCGATCCGTCGTGTCCGGCCAAGCCCGAGGAGAACATCGTCATCGGCAACACCGTGATGTACGGGGCCATCGAGGGCGAGGCGTATTTCCGCGGGGTCGCGGGCGAGCGCTTCTGCGTGCGCAACTCGGGCGCCTCCGCAGTCGTCGAAGGCACGGGCGATCACGGCTGCGAGTACATGACGGGCGGGACGGTGCTCGTGCTGGGCAAGACCGGGCGCAACTTCGCCGCGGGCATGAGCGGCGGTCTCGCTTACGTGTTCGATGCCGACGGGACGTTCGCGCAACGCTGCAACACGTCCATGGTGGCGCTGGAGCCGCTCCTGACGGAAGCTCAGCAGGCGGCCGCCGAGAAGGAGCTCGTGGCACAGGGCAAGGGGCGATTGCGCCATCTCGACCGAGCC
>CAZIZD010000102.1:0-12578 GCA_964543615.1 uncultured Alcaligenaceae bacterium
GGCCGGCATCGGCGCCCGGAGCGGCGCAGCGCCGGACCGCCGATGGATCGTCGTTGGTCGAGGTTGCGCGCGCGGCGATCGAGTCGGCGCAAGACCTGCGACGCCGACCGGTCGATGCGCGCCGTGCCGACGAGTGGTGCGCCATCGTGTGGACGAGCACGTCCGCGCGCCTGATCGGTGTCGCGCAGCGCGCCGCCGCGCTCGCGCGCGAGCATCTCCTCACGCGCACCCAGTTCGGCCGGCCGCTCGCGAGCTTCCAGGTCCTGCAGCATCAGGCGGTGGACAGGCACGGCGAGATCGCCGCCGCGCAGGCGCTGCTCGATCGCGTGCTCGAGCACTGGACCGACACCGGCGTGCGCCGGGGGGCCGTGCACGCCTTGAAGGCGCACGCGGCCCGCACCGCCGTCGCTTCGGCGAAGACCTCCGTGCAGCACATGGGCGCCATGGGCTTCAGCCACGAAGGCGACGCGGGGCTTTGCCTGCGGCACGCCATCACGCTTGCCGCGCGTCATGGCGACGAGCTCGACCATCGCCGGGCGTTCGCGGGCGCGAAGCTTGCGTTCCTGGACTGAAGGCGTTGCGAACGAGCGGCGTTATGTCATGAAGCCGAGATTCGTGTTCGCGAACGCGCCGATGTTGGGAAAGATATAGGGCAGGTCGCCTTCGGCGATGCCGAACCAGCGGCACAGCGTGGCGCCGTACTGCTCGATGGACGTCGTCGGGATCCAACGGCCGGCGTCGCCCAGGTCGTCGGGGCCGTTGAGCACCTGCGTCGGCAACTTGCCGTAGATGTCGCCGCCCCTCACGGCGTCGCCGATGACGAATGCGTAGTTCCCCCATCCGTGATCGGTGCCTGCCCCGGCTGCCGGTTTCCAGGTCCGCCCGAACTCCGACAAGGTGAATGTCGTGATGTTGCGGGCCAGGCCAAGGGAGCCTATGGCAGCCTGGAACGCTTCGATCGCCTGCGAGAACTCGGTCAGGAGCCGGCCCTGGATATCCGGCTGGCTCCCATGGGTGTCGTACTGTGGATGACGCACGTAGAAAATCTGCCGGCGGACGCCGGTCTGGGCACGGGATTCGATGAGCAGAGCGACGTTCAGGAGCTGCTTCGCCAGGTTGCTTCCCAGGCCAGCGAAAAATGGAGGCATCGCCGAGTTCGGCGAGCGCAGGATCGGCATGAGGATTGAGCTTGCCGCGAGGCTCTCCCGCGCATATGTCGCTGCGACCGCGTCATAGATGTTGGCCTGTTCCTGTCCGAGGATTTCGCGAATCGTGGCTTCGGCGAGCGCGTCGACCTGCGGATCCGGCGTCCCCACGCTGCTGTATATCGCCCCCGGCGGAACCGTAAGTGGGATCGACGTAAGACCATTCTTGAACGTGCCGCTCAAGTCCGTCGCCACCAGCGTCGGAAACGGTGTGCTTACATTAAGCGATTCAACCCGATCAGCCATGCGACCGCCCCAGCCTATCTGGCTGGCGGCGCGCGTGTCGGCGCTGCTGGTTACCCGCAGTTGGTCGGCGTGAGAAAACAGGTTGACGGGTCGCGGCGCGCCCTGCTGTTCGAGCTCGACCTTGGTCACGGGCCGCACCAATGCGCCGACGTTGGCGACGACCGCGAGCTTGCCTTGGGCGAACATGGCCTGCAGAGGGCCGCATGCCGGATGCAGGCCGAGCGGGACGCCGAGTGACTTCGGCTGGATGGGCAGCAGTTGCGCTTGCGGAATGTTGAGCCCCGACGCCGGCGAACGGACGCTCGAATAGTTCTGATAGCCCGCCGTGTCGAAACGGACCAACGTGTTCTCGCCGTCGTTGCCGCCGTCCTGGAAGACGCAGACCAGCGCCTTGTAGTCGGGAGCGCTCTGGGCTAGCGCGGCGTGGCGTTGGATGGCGGCGAGCAATCCGGTCGCCGTGGCCGCTTTCAGCAGGCGCCTTCGCTGCGGCGAACTTAGCGGATGGGGAGCGCGAGGGCTTCGGCCGTTCACTTCTGCACCTGATAATCGACGGACGACAGGATTACGCGCAGCGCGAGTCGTGCGCGTGCCAGCGGCTCGGATGGTGGCAGCTTGCGGACGGCATTGAGCAGCGAACCACGCATCGCCGGTCGCATCGCGCGATGGAACCAGAAGCGGTCGATGTGAGCCACGAGCGACTCCGCGTCTTGCGCCAGCGTCACGTACGCCGTGAGCGGCGGTGAGCGCGTACCGGTCGCCCCGGGAACGTAGGGCATCGGGCCGAATCGGCCCTGTGCGTAGGCGAGGTCGGCGATGTAGAGCAAGAGCGTCACAGTATCGAGGCGGGTGACGAAGGCGGAAGACCCGTAGATGCCGAACTCGGGGGCCGGGATGCCGCCACCTGCCAGCGTGTAGTCGGCCGGGTAATAGTTGAACACCGACTCGGGGAAGTACAACGGTTGGCCGCCGAGCGAGGCTTCCTGGTAGGGTACGACCCCGTCAGTCGGGATGTCGAGTGCGCGCAACAGCGTGGTGAGGAACAGTGCCGGCTCGCGCAGGCGCCCATACTCAGGGTCGATCTTGCGTGCGCCACGTGCCTCCGGATCCGTCAGAATCGCGCGCACGACAGCGGCAAGATCACCGCGCGCGCCCATTCCGTTGTTCCGGAACACGGCGCTCACGCGTGCAACGTAGCCGGAGGTGGGCGAGCTCGTCACCATCTTTTGTATGAGCTGCTTGCTGATGAACGGGGCCGTGTTCGGATGCTCGGCAAGGACGTGCAGCATCGCGCGTACTTCCGCGAGTGCCGCGCCTCCCGCGGGTAGGTTGAGGCGTCCGTCGAGCGCAACTTTCGCGCCGGTGTCGTGAAACGCCTCGAATGCGATGGAGTTGCCGAGGTAGTACGGTGCCCAGAACCATTGGGTTGGTTGGCCGGGGGCCGGTGGAAAGCCAAAGCCGGTGAGAATGCGGGCAAGCGTCTCGACATCCGCCTGCGTATACGCCGGCACGGCCGTCCCGCGCGCATCGAGCACGCGGGTACCGTCGTCGTTGAGACGCTCGACGCCGGTGGTGAAGAGCTGCATCAACTCGCGGGCGAAATTCTCATTCGGCTTGACGCCGTTTCGCTCCGGCACGTTGTAGAGCCAGTTCTGGAACTGTCCCAATAGCGGGGTGAGCGTGTAGGTCGCGAGCAGGTTCTCGTAGCTGCCGAAGACGTTGTCGCGGAGACGTTGCTGATAATCGGCGTAACCATACGTCGCATTGCCGATACTCACGACGAAGATCTGATGCCAGACGTGCGCGAAACGCAGTCGCAGCTGATCCGGAGCCGTCTTCGATTGCCTGTAAAACTCCCAACCGACCGGCCACGGCGAGATCTTGTTCGTCACGCAGTACTTTTCAGGCGTGACCGGCGGCGTCGCGTCGTCGATGCAGGCAAGCGGGTCCGCGGGCTGCACGTAGATTGGCCAGAGCGAGTGCCGCGTGACGTTCATCGGGATCTGTTCGTCGAGCCACTTCGCGATCCCCTTCGCCTTCACCTCTGCCACCAGGGCCTCGGTCGGGCCCAGCGTCGCCTGCTCCAGGAACCGGACCACGTCCGCCTCGCGCTCCTCGTCGCTCACGGGCGCGCACATCACGATGCCCTCGAGGATGTCCCCGCGCCGGTCCTTCATCCGCGCGTGCGCGGTCAGGTCGACGGTGAAGCGATGGTTTGCGTCGGCGATCTGGTCGGAGTAGTAGCTGCGGTACACCGGCCAGTTGCCGCCGCAGTTGCCGTTGCCGGGCAGCGGGATGTAGAACGCGATGCCCTCGTACGTCCACGCCGGCAGTGTCTTGACCTTCGCGCACTCGGCAGGATCGGCCGTGTAGAAGTGCGAGTTAGGCCCCTTGCCGGGTGTGCCGAAGAATCGGCACACCGCGGCGAGTCCGTCGGCGCTGTCGGTGAAGACCGAGAACTGCCCTCCGGTGCGCTTCCAGCCCTTGACGTTGGTGCCGGCGTCGAGCGCCGCGGCCTCTTCGGGATACGCCGTGACGAAGTAGTGATTGATGCTCGCGTTGTAGAACTCAACCGCCGTGCCGAGCGCGGCGTGCGCGGCGCCGGCTCCGAAGAGCAGACCGACCGGAAGAGCCGCGAGCGCGACGCGCCGGGTCATCCTGTTGCAGCGGCATTCATGTCCGTGCACGCGCGCCTCCCCCACGTTGTACGTCGCATCGAGCCGGCCTTCAACGCACGGGATTGTGCGGCGCTCTGCCGCGGGTCGCAACCGGAACCGGAGTACTCCCGTCGGCGAGCGCGGGCGACTCGCAGTCTACGGATTGCGTGCCCGCACGAACCACGTCGAAGACGGCCCCCACACGCCGTCGCTGCGCGCGTACTTCGCGAGCGTCTCGCGAAGCGCCGCCACGACCTGCGGCTTGCGCTTGACAGCTTCCTCGCCCGCGAGCCGCATGATCTCGCCCGCCGGTCCAAGCGCCATGGCGAACTCGATGGCCTCGTCGAGGTCGCGGCCCACGCAGATGTCCGCGTCGTAGCGCTCGAACGCGATCCGCGTGTAACCCGCGCTGCGCAGGAGGCCGCTCACCATGTCGGGGCCCGCCATCGAGAAAGGTCCCGGTCCGCAGTGCACCTGGTCCGTGTCCTCGTGACTCACGACCGGGACGAGCTCGCGCACGCAAAGCTCCGCGTCGTGCAGCCACGGATTTTCCTCGCGCCGCCGCCACACGATCATGAAGAGCTCCGCGCCGGGGGCAAGGGACTTCCTCACGTTGCGCAACGCGGCGCCGGGCAGGTTGAAGAACATGGTGCCGAAGCGGGAGAAGGCCGCGTCGTAGGGGCCGTGCAGGTCGTCGACTTGCGCGTCGGCCACGACGAACTCGGCGTTGGGCACACCTTCCGCCGCAGCCTCGGCGCGCGCCGACTCGACGAAGCGTGGCGCGCAGTCCACACCCATGGCGCGGCCCGCGGGGCCGACCTGCCGCGCGATGTGACACGTGCTGTCGCCGAATCCGCATCCGATGTCGAGCACGCGCATGCCGTTGTGGTAACCAGCCTGCACGAGAGCCTCGCGGCTGTGCGCCGCGAGTCCGTCGATGAGCAGGTGCTTGAAGCGCGAGAACTTGTCGAACAGGACGGTGTTCCACGCCTCGATGATGACGTCGTTGTCGCCAGGCATTGCCGCAGCCTCCCGCGTCATTGGAAGAACGGGGAGTATAGGCCGCCACGTCTGGCTGTGGGGATTACCGTCCGAAGGCTTGCGCGAAGGCGCTGATCACGAGGGCGTTGCAGATGTCGATCAGGAATGCGCCGATGATCGGCGCGACCAGGAACGCGCGGATGGAGTAGCCGTAGCGGCGAGCAAGCGCCTCCATGTTCGCCATGGCGGTGGGCGTGGCGCCGAGTCCGAATCCGCACTGCGCAGAGCACAGGAGCGCGGCGTCGTAGTCGCGGCCCATCACGCGGAATGTGACCTGCGTCACGAACACGTACATGAGCGCGATCTGGGCCGCGAGGATGACGAGCATCGGCAGCGCGAGGCTCGCGAGGTCCCAGAGCCGCAGCGTCATCAACGCGACCGCGAGGTACAGCGACAGCGACACCGAGCCCACGAAGTCGAGCGCCTCCTGGTCGATCTCGTGGATCCGCGCCGCGGACAGGACGTTGCGCAGGAGCACGCCCACCATCAGCACCCACACGAAGCTCGGCAGCGTGAAGCGTGGATTGGCTGTCCACTCCGCGAGGGCGATGCCCGCGGTGATCGACACCGTGACGAGGAACAGCGTGACGATGACGCGATCGGCGGTGAGGGCGCCCGCGGCCACCGCACCGTCGCGCGGGCCCTCGTGATGCGGTTCCCCCAGCGGCTTGCCTTCCTTGCGCAACCGGTGGACTAGCTTGCTGCCGACCGGCCCGCCGAGCAGGCCGCCCGCCACGAGCCCGAACGTCGCGGCGGCAAGGCCGATCCCGGCCGCGCCGGTCATGCCGAAGTCGCTCTCGAAGCGGGCGCCCCATGCTGCCGCGGTGCCGTGGCCGCCCGACATCGCGACGGATCCTGCAATGAGGCCGAGCAGCGGACTTTGTCCCGTCGCGTACGCAACCGCGATCCCGACCACGTTCTGCAGCACGAGCACGGCCGCGACGCAGGCCAGATAGAAGACCAGCGCCTTCCCACCGCGCGCGACCACGCGGATGTCGGCGCCGAGCCCGATCGATGCGAAGAACGCGAGCATGAGGTAGGGATGCTGCGCGCGCTCGAACGCGACGTTCACGCCGCCGATGTGCAGCGCGAGCATCACCAGCGCGGCAACGAGGCCGCCGGTGACGGCGTGCGGGATCGAGTAGCGCGCGAGCACCGCGATGCGCGACGTCACGAATCGACCGAGGATGAGGACGAAGGCGGCGAGCGCGGTGGCGGCAGCCCCGCCGATCGTGAGCGACATGTTCGTTGCCGGATTGGGGAAGCAGCGATTCCACGGCATGATACGGGAATGCGATGGAGACTGTTGTCGACGTGCGTGATCGCCATGGCCCTGGCAGCGCCCGCCGCGATCGCGCAGAAGCGCCCGGCTTCGCCGGAGCGGCCGAGCGCGCGCACGGAAAAGGCGCCAGTACATGCGCGGCACTGGATGGTGGTGGCTGCAAATCCGCTTGCGGTTGACGCGGGGTATCGCCTGCTCGCGCAAGGCGGAAGCGCCGTCGACGCAGCCATCGCGGTGCAGCTCGTGCTCGGCCTGGTCGAGCCGCAGTCGTCGGGCCTGGGCGGCGGCGGCTTCATGTTGGTGCACGACGCGCGCGCGAAGCGCCTCGTCGCCTACGACGGGCGCGAGACTGCGCCTGCCGCCGCGCGTCCCGACCGGTTCCTGAAGAACGGCCAGCCCATCGAGTTCTACGATGCGGTCCTCGGCGGCAAATCCGTCGCGGTGCCGGGTCTCGTGCGCCTGCTCGAGGACACGCACAGGAAGCACGGCCGCCTGCCCTGGGCGCGCCTCTTCGAGCCCGCCATCGCGCTGGCCGAGGACGGGTTCCCGATGTCGCCGCGCCTGCGCGAGCTCGCGGGCGCCGAGCGCTATATGACGCAGCCGCGCGTGCGCGCGTATTTCTTCGACGACAACGGCAAGGTGCTCGCCGCCGGCACGACCTTGCGCAATCCCGCGTATGCAAGGACGCTGCGCGCCATCGCGCGCGACGGCGCGCGCGCGTTCTACGAAGGCGACATCGCGCGCGACATCGTGGAGACGGTGACGGCGCATCCATGGAATCCCGGCGACATGACCCTGCGCGACCTCGCGGGCTACAGGATCGTGGTGCGCGATCCCGTGTGCGGCACGTATCGCGTAGTTCGCGTGTGCGGCTTTCCTCCACCATCCTCCGGCGGCATCGCGATCGTGCAGATGCTCGGCATGCTCGAGCGTTTCGACATGGCGTCGCTGCCGCCCGCGTCCTTCTTCGCCGTGCACTTCATGAGCGAGGCCGGGCGTCTCGCGTTCGCCGATCGCTCCGCGTACGTCGCCGACCCCGCTTTCCACGCGGTGCCGGGCGGGCTCGTCGACAGGCAGTACCTGCGCGAGCGCGCGTCGCTCATCCGTCCCGATGCGAGCCTCGGGCGTGCGGCACCGGGGCACCCGCCCGGTGCGACGGATGCGCGCAAGGTCGCCGACGCGTCGCTCGACCTGCCGTCGACGTCGCACATCTCGGTCGTGGACCGCTACGGCAACGCCGTTTCGATGACCTCGTCGATCGAGGACGCCTTCGGAAGCCGTCTCATGACCGCCGGCGGATTCCTGCTCAACAACGAGATGACGGACTTCTCCTTCGTCCCCGAGACCGGCGGCGTGCCGGTGGCCAATCGCATCGAAGGCGGCAAGCGTCCGCGCTCGTCGATGGCGCCGACTATCGCCTACGATCGCGCGGGACGCGTCGCGATCGTGACGGGATCCCCCGGCGGGCCGTTGATCATCAACTACGTGGCGAAGTCGCTGATCGGCATCATCGACTGGAAGCTCGATCCGCAGACCGCTGCAGACCTTCCGAACTTCGGCAGCCGCAACGGGCCCACCGATCTCGAGGCCGGCACCGAGGTCGCGCAGCTCGCGCCCAAGCTGCGCGCAGTGGGGTCGGACGTCGTCGTCTTCCCGATGACGAGCGGACTGCACACGATCGTACGCACGAAGGACGGATGGATCGGCGGCGCGGATCCGCGGCGCGAAGGCGTCGCGCGCGGCCAATGAACCTCCACGCGCACCGCCTTCTCGTGACACTGGGCCTCGCACTGGCGGCCGGAGCCGCGGCGCAGGGACTCTACGGCATTCCGCGCGATCCTGCCGCGCCCACCGAGCCCCCGCGCAGCGTCGTGCTCGATGCGCGTTCGGCCGCGGATGCGCGCGCGAAGTTCGGGCCGGTCTACGTCGAGACGATCACCGTCGAAGGACGGCGCGATCCCGACGCGCCGCGCCGCAAGCCCCTCGAACTGCGGTTCGCCGAAGCGCTGGCGCCGCGCCCCAATCCGCTCGCGGGCATCAACCCGCTCAACGACACTCCATGCATGTCGCTGCCCTCGACCTGGAACAACATCGGCGACGCCCATGTTCCGCTGTCGGGTTGTCCGCGATGACAGGATGCTCCCGATGAACTCGATTCCCGTCCAGCGCCTCGGCGCCAACGCGCGCGACGCGTACCTTGCGCACCTGCTGGCTTTGGACAGCGAGGACGCAAGGCTCCGTTTCGGCGCCTCGCTCTCGCCCGAGGCCATCGCGCGCTACGTGCACACCATCGACTTCGAGCGGGACGCGATCTTCGGCGTGCATGGCGATAAGATGCGCCTCATCGGCGCCGCGCACCTGGCCTTCGGCCCCGACGACGCCGAGCTCGGCATTTCCGTGCTTGCCGACGAGAGGCGGCATGGCGTGGGAGACGCGCTCATCGCGCGGGCATCGGAGTACGCGCGCAATCGCGCGAGCACGCGCCTTTTCATGCATTGCCTCGCCGAGAATGCCGCGATGATGCGTCTTGCGCGCCGCGCGGGCATGGAGGTGGTGATCGACTCTGGCGATGCCGATGCCCACGTCGCGTTGCCTCCGGCCACCCCGATGTCGGTGACGAGCGAGATGCTCGCCGAGCGCGTGGCGCTCTACGACTATGCGCTCAAGAGCAACGTCGAGGCCTGGCGCCGCATGGGCGCCGCGCTGATGGGCGCTTCGTCGGACTGACTCGTTTCATCCCGTAAGATGCGAGCAGGGATGCCATGACCAACGACAAACCGCATCGCATCGTGATCGTCGGCGGCGGCGCCGGTGGACTTCCGCTCGCGACGAGCCTCGGCGACCGCTACGGCCGCGGCCGCGACGTGCAGGTCACGCTGGTCGACCGCAACGCGACGCACGTGTGGAAGCCGCTGTTGCACGAAGTGGCGGCCGGACGCATGGACGCCGATGCGCACGCGCTCGATTATCTGGCGATCGCCCACTGGCACCATTTCCGGTTCCGGCAGGGCGCGCTGCGCGGGCTCGATCGCGCCAAGCGCGAGATCGCGCTAGACGCCGTGGTCGGTCCCGAGGGGGAGGCGATGCTGCCCGAGCGGACCTTGCCTTACGACACGCTGATCCTGTGCCTCGGGAGCGTGAGCAACGACTTCGGCGTGCCCGGCGCGAGCGTGCATCCGATCTCGCTCGACACCCTGCACGACGCCGAGCGCTTCCATCGCCGCCTGCTCGCGTCTTGCGTGCGCGCCGATTCACAGGCCGCCGAGGGCGGTGAAGGCAAGGTAGACATCGTCATCATCGGCGCCGGCGCGACCGGCGTGGAGCTCGCGGCAGAAATCCGCCAGACGACGCGCGCGCACGCCGCGTACGGACTCGATCACATTGACCCGTCGCGCGACATCCGCATCACGGTGCTGGAAGCGTTCTCGCGCATTCTTCCGCCGCTGTCCGATCACGTGGCAAGCGCCGCCGCCGAGCTCCTGCGCAAGCTCGACGTGGCGGTCCGCACCGGGCAGCGCGTCACGGAGATCGACGCCAACGGCGTGCGGACGGCCAGTGGCGAGCTCTTTCGCGCCGACCTCATCGTGTGGGCCGCGGGCATCATGGCGCCCGCGGTCCAGCGCGAGCTCGACGGGCTCGAGGTCAATCGCGCGAACCAGCTCGTGGTCGGCCCGAAGCTGCAGACCACGCGCGATCCGGACGTCTTCGCGTTCGGCGACGGTGCTGCCGCACCGTGGTTGGGGCACGGCGAGGGCGTCATCCTTCCGCCGCGCGCGCAGGTCGCGCACCAGCAGGCCACGCTGCTCGAGAAGTCGATCAAGGCGAGGCTCGCGGGCAAGCCGCTGCCCACGTTCCACTTCCGCGACTTTGGCTCGCTCGTCTCGCTCGGCGAGCTCTCCGCGGTGGGCACGCTCATGGGGCGGCTCGTCGGCGGCAACCTTCTCATCCAGGGAATCATCGCGCGCCTCATGTACACGTCGCTCTACAAGATGCACCAGGTGTCGATCCACGGGATGCTGCGCGTGGCGATCGATACCGTCGGACGATTGCTGCGCGGGCGCGTGGAGCCCCGCGTGAAGCTGCATTGAAGCCATGACCACGGACCTCTTCTCCGCCGCCATCCTGCTCCTGCTCGTGCTCGACCCCTTCGGCAACCTGCCGATCGTGGTGTCGGCCACGTCGCGCGTGCCGCGCGCGCGCCACGTCCCCATCGTGCTGCGCGAGTGTCTCGTGGCCTACGTGCTGCTCATCGCATTCATGGCGGGCGGGCGCACCTTCATGGAGTGGCTGCAGCTGTCCGACGTGTCGCTCGCGATCGCGGGCGGCATCATCCTTTTCCTGATCGCCATGCGCATGGTCTTCCCCACGCCCGAGGGCGTGTTCGGCGAGATGCGCGACGGCGAGCCCTTCCTCGTGCCGCTCGCGGTGCCCGCAATCGCGGGACCTTCCGCCATGGCAACGGTGATGCTCATGGCCTCCCGCGATCCGGCGCACCTGTGGACGTGGGTGCTGGCGCTCACCATCGCGATGGCGGTGACCACCGTCGTGCTGCTTGCCGCGCCGCGATTGCAGGCGATTCTCGGCGAGCGCGGGGTCATCGCGTTCGAGCGCCTGATGGGCCTCGTGCTTACCGCGGTCGCGGTGCAGATGCTGCTGAACGGCGTGCGCGAGTTCGTGGCGCAGCTCAAATGAAAAGGCCGGGCACGGGACCCGACCTTTCTCCATCGACGCGCTGGACGGTCAGTCCTTGAGCGCCTCGAACGACACCAGCAACGTGATCTCGTCGCCGACGTTGGGGACGCCGAACTTCATCCCGAAGTCCGAGCGCTTGAACTTGCCGCTGGCGTTGCCGCCGCACCGCTCCTTCGAGTTGGCCGACGCGGGATTGCACTTGAAGCGGTCGACGGTGAGGCGAACCGGCTTCGTGACACCCAGCAGCGTGAGATCGCCCTCGATGGCGCCGGGGTTGTCGCCGTTGAATGTGATCTTGGTGCCCTTGTAGGTCGCCTTCGGGAATTCGGCGACGTTGAAGAAATCGGCAGACTTCAAATGCTCGTCCCGGCTGCGGGCGCGCGAGCCCTTTTCGGAGTCCCCGGTCGTGATGGATGCCGTGTCGACCACGATCTCCAGCGAGCCCGTCTTCGCGGCTCGGTCGAGCGTGACCTTCCCCGTCGACTTGGTGAACATGCCGTACATCGTCGAGACGCCGAGGTGATCGACGGTGAAATTGGGGTATGTGTGATACGGGTCGATCGTGAAGGTCTCCGGCGCCGCGGTGGCGGCGAGGGGCAGGGCAAGGGCAACGGCAGCAACGAGCGGCTTCAACACGGTGAGACTCCTCCAGGCAAGGATCGGATGATTACGACGTGGCGCGCGCCGCAAACCACGCGGCGGCGATGGGGATGCTGGCGGCGGCCAGCGCGTAGAGCGAAAGGGTGAATGCGCGACGGAACACGCTCCACTCCTCCTGCACGGGCAAACGAACGGCGAGCGGCACGAGGAGCAGGGAGGCCGACACGTACCAGGGCATTTGCGCAAGCAGCGATGCGCCTTCCGCGAAGAGGGCGATCATGACGCCGACGCTGAGCGTGCCGAGCAGTCCGGCCTCGGGCGGACGCGACATGAAGACGCCCACCAGGAGCAGCGCTCCCGCGGCGGCTGCCACCGCCATGCCGGCCAGCAGGAATCCGATGGACGCCGACAGCACCGAGGCCACGCCGGTGGCAATGCCCAATCCAAGCGTGGCGGCGGCAACACGCAACGGATCGTCGCGCAATCGCAGCAGCGCGAGCGTCATCACGCCCGCGAAGACCGCGACGGCCGCGGTTGCGGTCCAGGCGGCGGTGCCTTCCCTTTGCCCGAGGACCGACCAGAAGCCCCAGACCGCCGCGACCCCCGCCACGAGGGCAAGGATCCAGTTGAGCGTGCGCGTCTTGGGCATCGCGCGATCGAGCACGAGACCGACGACGGCGACGACGATGGCGAGGAGCAGGACCTTGCGGGACGCGGTGAGCGGCGAGAACGAGATGCCCGTGGACAGTGCCACGGCGGTGACGTAACCCGCGACGACCGCCAGCCACGCGTAGCGCGTACGGCCGAGCGCCAGGGCGACGACCAGCGCCACGACGAAAGGCGCGATGCCGCCCTGTA
>CAZIZD010000103.1:0-12551 GCA_964543615.1 uncultured Alcaligenaceae bacterium
AACGCGCGCGACGTCGATCTCGCGATCCGCTGGGGCTTCGGCTGGCAGCTGGGACCGTTCGAGACGTGGCAGGCCGCGGGATGGGACGTCATCGCGCGCGCGGTCGAGGAGGACATCGCCGCCGGCAAGGCTCTCGCGAACGTTCCGCTGCCCGCATGGGTGCGCGGCGACAAGGTGACGGCCGCGCGCGGTGTGCACGCGAAAGATGGGGCGTACGCGCCGTCGCGCGATGCGTTCGCGCCGCGCCGCGACCTGCCCGTCTATCGCCGGCAGCTCTATCCCGATCCCGTGCTGGGCGAGCCGCAACCCGATCGTGGAACCACCATCTTCGAGACTGACGCCGTGCGCGCCTGGCATCTCGCGGGCGACGTGGCGATCGTCTCGTTCAAGACCAAGGGGCACACCGTGAGCCCGGGCGTTCTCGACGGCTTGCAGAAAGCCATCGACACCGCCGAACGCGAGTTCGCGGGCCTCGTGTTGTGGCAACCTCGCGAGCCGTTTTCGCTGGGCGCGAATCTCGCGGAGATCAAGCCGGCGGTGGAGTCAGGTCAGTGGAGCGTGGTCGAAGGCGTGGTCGCCCGGTTCCAGGACACCGCGATGCGCCTGCGCCGCAGCCTCGTGCCCACGGTATGCGCCGTACGCGGCATGGCGCTGGGCGGCGGCTGCGAATTCCTGATGCACGCCACGCGCACCGTCGCGGCGCTCGAGTCGTACATCGGGCTCGTGGAGGCGGGCGTCGGCCTGCTGCCCGCCGGTGGAGGCAGCAAGGAGCTCGCGCAGCGCGCTGCCTTCGAAGTGCGGCGCGGCGCTGCGGGGAGCCAGCTGGATCCGCTGCCCTTCGTCCGCACCTATTTCCAGACGGTGGCCATGGCCACCGTGGCGAAGAGCGCACTGGAGGCGAAGGAGCTCGGATTCCTGCGCGCCTCCGACGTGGTCGTGATGCACGCGCATGAGCTTCTGCACGTCGCGATCGGTCAGGCGCGTGCGCTTGCCGATGCCGGACATCGCCCGCCGCTTCCCGAAAAGGCGATCCCGGTCGTGGGCAAGACCGGCATCGCGACGCTCACGATGCTGCTCGTCAACATGCGCGACGGCGGCTTCATCAGCGCCTACGACTTCGAGGTTGGACGGCGGATCGCGCGCGTGCTGTGCGGCGGCGAGGTGGACGCCGGCAGCGTGGTCGACGAGGCGTGGCTCCTGAAGCTCGAGCGCGACGAGTTCATGGCGCTCCTGCAAGACCCGCGCACGCAGGCGCGCATCGCGCACACGCTGGCGACGGGCAAACCCTTGCGGAATTGAACCTTCCGATTGGAGCGGGCCGGCGCGGCCGGCCCGAACTTGGATCATGAAACAGATACAGGACGCATACATCATCGCCGCCACGCGCACTGCCGTCGGCAAGGCGCCTCGCGGAGCGTTTCGCACGACCCGCCCCGACACGTTGCTCGCGCACGTCCTCGCTTCGGTGATGAAGCAGGTGCCGGCGCTCGATCCTTCGCGGGTCGACGACGTGATCGTAGGCTGCGCGATGCCCGAATACGAGCAGGGCATGAACGTCGCGCGCATCGGCGTGCTGCTGTCGGGGCTGCCGAACTCCGTCGCGGGCATGACCATCAACCGCTTCTGCTCGTCGGGCCTCAACGCGGTGTCGATCGCCGCCGACCGCATTCGCACCGGCGAGGCCGACGTGATGATCGCGGCGGGCACCGAGAGCATGAGCATGATCCCGATGATGGGCCGCCTCGCGCTCAACGAAGCCGTGTTCGAGCGCGGAGAGAACGTGGGCATCGCCTACGGGATGGGCCTCACCGCCGAGAAGGTCGCTGCGCAGTGGAAGGTCTCGCGCGAGGCACAGGATGCGTTCGCCCTCGAATCGCACCGCAGGGCGCTGGCGGCGCAAGCCGCGGGAGAGTTCGGGGACGAAATCACGCCGTTCACAGTGGACGAGGAGATGCCCGACCTCGCAAGCGGCGCCATCGTGTCGCGGCGCAAAGACGTCGCACGCGACGAGGGTCCGCGCGCGGATACGACGGCGGAAGGTCTTGCCAAGCTGCGGCCCGTCTTCGCGGCCAAAGGGTCGGTAACCGCCGGCAATAGCTCGCAGATGTCCGACGGCGCGGGTGCCTCGATCCTCGTCTCAGGGCGCGTGCTGCGCGAGCTGAACCTGGCACCCATGGCGCGCTTCGCGGGCTTCGCGGTGGCGGGCGTGGCGCCGGAGATCATGGGCGTTGGTCCGATCGCCGCGATTCCGAAAGTGCTCAAGACCACCGGCATCCGGCAGGAGGACATCGGCTGGATCGAGCTCAACGAGGCCTTTGCCGCGCAGGCGCTCGCCGTGATGCGCGATCTCGGGCTCGATCCGGCGAAGGTGAATCCGCTGGGCGGCGCCATCGCGCTCGGGCATCCGCTCGGCGCCACCGGCGCGATCCGCACCGCAACGATCACCCACGGGCTCAGGCGGCGCAAGCAGAAGTATGGAATGGTATCGATGTGCGTCGGCACCGGCATGGGTGCCGCGGGCATCTTCGAGGCGATGTAAACCGGACAAGGGAGACGACATGCGCAAGTTGATGACGATGGCTCTGGGACTGATGCTCGCCGCCGGCGCGCAGGCGGTGGACGTGGCGGGCGTGAGCATTCCCGACAAGGCGAACGTCGGCGGGCAGGATCTCGTGCTGAACGGCGCGGGCATCCGCACCCGCGCGATCTTCAAGGTCTACGTGGGGAGCCTCTACGTTCCCGCGAAGGCCAACACCGCGGCGGCGGTCCTCGCGAAGGCGCCGCGCCGCGTGCAGCTCAACATGCTGCGCGACGTGTCGTCCGACCAGATGCTCGACGCGCTCACCGAGGGCGTGAACCAGGCGAACAGCCCCGCCGAGGCCGGCGCGGTCAAGGCGCAGATGGGCGAGCTCGCCGCGATCCTCAAGTCGGTGGGGCAATTGAAGGAAGGCAACGTGCTCGCGTTCGATTTCGTCGACGGCGGCACGCGCGTGAGCCTCAACGGACAGGCCAAGGGCGCAATCGCGGGCGAGGCGTTCAACAAGGCGCTCTTCAACGCGTGGATCGGCGACAAGCCGGTGCAGGAAGACCTGAAGAAGGCGATGCTCGGGGGCTGACCCCCCGGGGTTCCACACCATGCCCGACTATTGGCCGTCGTGCGGTTATCGCCTGCTCCGCGCAGGCGACGACGGCCGTCTTCTCGTCACCGACGACTTCCTGCGCAGCTACCTCCTGCGTCCCGAGCTCGCGCCCATCGCCGAGTCCGGACCGGCCGAGCTCGCGCTGCACGATGCGCTCCTCGCCGACCCCCGGCGCGACGTTCCGCTCGCGGAGCTTGGCACCGTGGAGGACCCGGATTCGCGCGACAACTACGCGATCTTCCTGCGCTTTCGCGAGCGCCTGCTCGCGGCGCCGTGCCTCGAGGCGGTCTACGTGGGGCTCTTCGGGGGCGACGGCGTGGACGTGCCGCCGCTCTTCGTGCATCACCTCACGCAAGTGCTCCTGCGGCACGTGCTGGGCGAGCACGCGCCGCCCATGCAGGCGCGCGCGGCCGAGATGCTGTTTCGCACGCAGCGCATCGCGGTCATGGAAGATGGCGCGGTGATGGCCGCCGATGACGCGACCGTCGAACTCTTCGCCACCACCGGCGGATTCGGCTCGCTGGGCGAGCTCCTCGCGCAGAACCGCACGCCCACGCGCACCATCGACCTCGACGTGCTCGACGCCGACAACGCGGAGACATACTGGGAGCGCGACGAGCGCCACGATTTCTCGGTGAGCCTCAACCGCGGACGGCCCGCGCTCGACGCGCTCGCGCGGGTGCTCGAGCGCTGGATCGAGCACTTCCTGGGCGTGCGCACCGTGATCCGTCACGAGCGGGCGATCGACGACGCCCATTGGGTGTGGCACGTCGGTCTCGACGCCGAGGCCTCGGCGCTTCTCAACGATCTCTACAACCGGGCCGAGATCGACGAGGCCCGGACTAAGCGCCTCCTGTGCCTGTTCCGTCTCGACTTCCAGAATCCGGCCGACATGCGGCCGGCCATCGCGGGCCGTCCCGTCTACCTCGCGATGGCAATGAACCAGGACGGCCTTCTCAAGCTCAAACCGCAGAATCTCCTCCTCAACCTTCCGCTCGCGCGACTTCAATGACCTCCATGAACGTTCCCCGGACCTTCGTTGCAGCGCTCTCCTTCGTCCTTTCCGCGGCCGCGACGGCGCAGGCCCCCGCTCCCGAGATCACCAAGCTCGACACGAACTCGATGCAGGAGTTGTCGTGGCTTTACGGCTGCTGGGGCGGCAAGGTGAACGGCCGCGATTTCCGGGAGCAGTGGATGCCGTTGCGCGGGAACGTGCTGCTCGGCCTCGGCTCCACCGAGTTCGAAGGCAAGCTCCAAAGCTACGAGTTCCTGCGCATCGAGCAGCGGCCGGACGGCATCTTCTACGTCGCCAAGCCTTCCGACCAGGCCGAGGCAGCCTTCAAGCTCGTGGCGGCGGTAAAGGATGCCCGCGAGCAGGCCAGCATGTTCACGTTCGAGAACGCCCAGCACGACTTTCCCCAGCGGATCATCTATCGACGCGGCACCGAAGGGTGGCTCTATGCGTCGATCGAAGGCAAGCTCGGAGGGCAGGACAAGACGATCACGTACCCGTATCGCCGCATCGACTGCGAGAGCGGCGAGATGATCCGGAACTGACGGGCCGTTGCCATGCCAGCGTCTTCCGCGCTCGAGAGCTTCGAGAAGATGCTCGCGTCGGGCAAGGACGGCGCGCTCCTGCGTTTCTCGCTCGGCAACGAGTACCAGAAGGCGGGCCGCGCCGCCGACGCGGCAGCGCACCTGCGCCGCGCTGTCGAGATGGACGCGGGCTACACCGCGGCGTGGAAGCTCCTGGGTCGCGCGCTCGCGGATGCGGGCCGGCCGGAGGATGCGCTTGCGGCGTATCGCGAGGGGATTGCGGTCGCGGAGCGCAAGGGCGACAAGCAGGCGGGCAAGGAGATGAGCGTGTTCGCGCGGCGTCTCGAAAAGGCGCTCAGCCCGAAGTAGGCCTCGCCGCCGCCACGCCCCGGTTGGCGAGCGCATCCGCGCGCAGGTTGCCCGCATTGTCGGCGTGACCGCGCACCCAGTGCCAGGTGACGTCGTGCTGCGCCACCAGCGCCGCGAGCTCGCGCCACAGGTCGGCGTTCTTGACGTCTTTCTTGTCCGCCGTCTTCCAGCCGTTGCGGCGCCAGCCGTGGATCCAGCTCTCGATGCCGTTCTTCACATACTGCGAGTCGGTGTAGAGGTCGACCCCCGAGCGGCGCTTGAGCGATTCGAGCGCGCGGATCACGGCGGTGAGCTCCATGCGGTTGTTGGTCGTGTGCGCCTCGCCGCCGAAGAGCTCCTTCACGTGCTCGCCCGATTGCAGGAGCGCGCCCCAGCCGCCGACCCCCGGGTTGCCTTTGCAGGCCCCGTCAGTATGGATGACGACTTTCACCGCTGAGACTGCTCGGACGTGGTGAGGCCTTCGCGCGCAGGCGACAGCGCCTTGTTGCGGCGCTCGCGCCGCTGCCAGGTCGGGGTCAGCACCTGCATGCCCGCCACTCGCTTGGTCGCGCGCAGGAAATAGACGCCGCCCGCGATCGGCCACCAGCGGTCGCCTGCGGACTCGAAGAATCCGAAGCGGTGCAGCCACTTCTCGCTCGCGAAGGGCGGCGCATAGGCATCGAGGCGTCCACCGACCACGTCGAAGCCGAGCAGCGTGAGCCAGTCCTTCAGGCGGAAGAGCGCGATGAAGCTGCCGTTCCACGGCGGCGTCTGCCCGCGACCGAAATAGCGCTTGAAGCCGTAGAGCGAGAACGGATTGAATCCCGAGATGACGATCTGGCCCTCGGGACGGATCACGCGATAGGCCTCGCGCAGCATGAGGTGCGGATCGTCGGTGAACTCGAGGGCGTGCGGCAGCACGATCAAGTCGACCGAGTTCTCATCGATGGGAAGCACGTGCGGATCGGCGACGATGGTCGCCGGCGGGTCATAATCGAGGGTCCAGCGCGAGGGTATGCGCGATTGCGCGAGGAACGGGCGGTTGGGCAGCCCGATCTGCAGCGCGTGGAAGCCGAAGATATCGGCGACCGTCTGGTCGAAGTAAGCCTGCTCGCGGCCCAGGAGGTACTGGCCGAGCGGTGTGGCGAACCAGTCTGCCAGCGACGTTGACACGGCTGCGGCAGGCCCCGAGGATGCATCCATGATCACGATTATCCCCATCCCCGCATTCGCGGACAACTATATCTGGGCGCTGCGCGACGGCCCGCATGCGGTCGTGGTGGACCCGGGCGACGCGCAGCCTGTCGCGGAGTATCTCGAGCGGGAGGGACTCGCGCTCACCGCGATCCTCGTGACGCACCACCACAACGATCACGTCGGCGGCGTCGCCGCGCTCGCTGCACGATGGCGCGTTCCGGTGTTCGGCCCTGCGAGCGAAGCCATTCCCGAGCGCACGCAAGCGTTGCGCGAAGGCGACGAGGTGGACGTGCCGGGCCTGCCGCTCTCCCTGCGCGTGATGGACGTGCCGGGTCACACCTCCGGGCACATCGCCTATTACGGGGACGTGAGCGGGACGCCGTCGCTCTTCTGCGGCGACACGCTGTTCGCGGCCGGATGCGGCCGGCTCTTCGAAGGCACGCCCGAGCAGATGTGGTCGTCGCTGTCCGCGCTCGCGGTACTTCCCGACGAGACGCGTGTCTACTGCGCGCACGAGTACACGCTCGCCAACCTTCGCTTCGCACTTGCGGTCGAGCCCGAGAGCGCGGACCTGTGGGACCGGCAGCAGCGCGACGAGGCCAAGCGCAAGCGCGGCGAGCCGACAGTGCCATCGACGATCGGAGAGGAACGCCGGACCAATCCGTTCCTGCGTGCGGGCGTCGCGCACGTGCGCAAGGCCGCGGAAGCGCACGCGGGCAGGCCCTTGGCCACGGACGTCGAGGCGTTTGCAGCATTGCGTGCGTGGAAAAATGCGTTCTAGGTCCGCCGCCGCGCGGTTGACGCATCGCGGGCGCGCGGCCTACCATGCCCCGGGTTTTGAGGGACGCGCCCCCGATCGCGAGTCCTCGAGGAGGCGTTCATGAGACCTTGCAATTGCTGCAACGAGCGACACTGATCGCAGCCGCCCTGCTTGCCGCAGGGTGCGCCACCGCACCGGCGCCGGAGGCACCCGCGCCATCGACATCCACCGAATCGCGTCCCGCAGCGGAGCTGCCGCCGCTCGACCTGCGCCCGATGGCGCTGCGGCCGAGGCCGTCGTTCGCGCTGTCCGCAGGCCCTGATCTCGAGGAGCTTCCGCCGCCGGTGGGCGATCTTTGGGAGCGCATCGTCGCGGGCTATGGCATTCCCGACATCGAGGGTCCGCTCGTCGAGAAGTGGGAGCAGTGGTACGCGTCGCGGCCGGACTACGTCGCGCGCATGGTGGATCGCAGCCGCCGCTACCTGTATCACATCGTGTCCGAGGTCTCGGCGCGCAACATGCCCCTCGAGATCGCGCTGCTGCCGATGGTGGAGAGCGCGTACAACCCCGTGGCGCTGTCCACCGCGCGCGCCGCCGGGATCTGGCAGTTCATTCCCTCGACGGGCAAGCACTACGGCCTCGCGCAGAATTTCTGGTTCGATTCGCGCCGCGACGTGCTGGCGGCCACCGACAAGGCGCTCGAGTACCTCACCAAGCTGCACGACGACTTCGGCGACTGGCAGCTGGCGCTGGCCGGCTACAACTGGGGCGAAGGCAACGTCGCCAAGGCCGTCGCGCGCAACAAGGCGAAGGGGCTGCCCGCCAACTACGAGTCGCTCGCCATGCCGGCGGAGACGCGCAACTACCTGCCCAAGCTGCAGGCGGTGAAGAACATCGTGCGCGATCCGGAGAAGTACGGCCTCGCGCTGGCCGACATTCCCGACGCGCCGTTCTTCACGGTGGTGAAGACGACCAAGAAGATCGACACGCGGCACGCCGCCGAGATCGCGGAGCTCTCGCTCGAGGAGTTCCTGGCGCTCAACCCCCAGCACAACCGCCCCGTGATCGCCGGCGCGGACGAGCAGTCGATCCTGCTGCCCATCGACAACGCGGAGATCTTCGCCGCCAAGCTCGAGCTCACCGAGCAGCCGCTCGTGTCGTGGCAGGCCTATCGCATGAAGCCCAACGAATCGCTCGCGCAGGTGGCGGGCCGCTACGGCATGTCCGTCGAGACGCTGCGCGCGGTGAACGGCATCGGCGCGCGCTCGCAGGTGCCGGTGGGCCACGCGCTGCTGGTGCCCGCGCAGCAGCCGTCGCGCGAGGCGGCGGAGACGCTCTCCAACGCGGTGTTCACGACGGTGCCTTCGGGCCGCACGTTCTATCACGTGATCCAGAAGGGCGACACCTTGCAGCGCGTCGCCGCACGCTATGGCGTCACGGTGGCCGACATCAAGCAGTGGAACGGCCTCATTCACGAGCGGGTGCAGGTGGGAACGCGCCTGCGCGTCACCAGCGACGTGGTGCCGGTGGCGCGGTCCGGAGGGCGCTCCAAGCGCGCGATGGCCACGCGCGGCGCGACGGCGACAGGGCCCGGCAAGGCACCTGTCAAGGCGGCACCAGCCAAGGCCTCGCCGGCGCGCACCGCGAAATAGAGGCGCCGTTCGGAAGGTTGCGGTGGGCTGACATGGGCCGCGCTGCAGCGCTACGCCGGGACGGCCCCGACCGCGGAAGCGGACCCCGGAAGTAAAACGGGCGACCGCTTGGGTCGCCCGTTTTGGTCCGAAGCAAATATGCGACGGACGTGTATGCCGCCGGCTCGTTAGAGCTTCTTGGCGGCCTTCTTCTTCGTGGTCTTCTTGGCAGCCTTCTTCTTCGGGGCGGCCTTCTTCTTCGCCGGCTTGCGCTTGGCGGCCTTCTTCTTCGGCGCCGCGGGCGCAGCCGCCGGCGTCATCATGGACATCATGTCTGCCATCATCTCGTGTTTCTCCTGTCTGAGTTCAATGACTAGTTATGTTGCTTCTCTTCGTGGCAGGAGGCATTCGGGAGGGTCATTTTTTTCGCAACCTCTTGACAAACCCATTCCACCTGCTGCCTGCATTGTAGCCACGTTTGACAGTTTTGCAAGATTCTGTCGTCGATTCCAACGCTTACCGATTGCACTGTTGCGTTTTTGCGCACACGCGGATTGCGTGCGTCGCGATGCTGTCGAGCGCGACGATCAGGGAAGCAGCGATTCGTGTCGCATCGAATCGGCAACGTCCTCGCGGCGGCGCACGAGATGCGTCCGGCTGTCGTCGACAATGACCTCGCAAGCGCGCGGCCGCGAGTTGTAGTTGGAGCTCATCGCGAATCCGTACGCGCCCGCGACGCCGATCGCGAGCAGATCGCCGGAGGCGAGCGCCAGGTGCCTCTCGTGCGCGAGGAAATCGCCGCTTTCGCAGATGGGCCCCACGATGTCCCACTCCTTCACCTGGCCGGTGCGCGGACGCACGGCGTCGACCGGATGCCACGCGTCGTAGAGCGAGGGGCGCAGCAGGTCGTTCATGGCGGCATCGACGATCGCGAAGTTGCGGCCGTCTCCCGGCTTCAGGAACTCGACCTTCGTGAGGAGCACGCCCGCCGGGCCCACGAGGCGCCTTCCCGGCTCGAAGAGGAGCCGCTCCGTGCGGCCGGCGAACAGGTCGCGCACCATCTGCGCATACTCCGGAATCCGCAGCGGATGCTCGTCGCGATAGCGGATCCCGAGGCCGCCTCCGAGGTCGACGTGCGACAGCGCGATGCCGTCCGCGCGCAGCGCATCGACGAGATCGAGGACCTTGGCCACGGCCTCGCGATACGGCTCGAGCTCGGTGATCTGCGACCCGATGTGCATGTCGATGCCGTGCACCGCGACGTGCCGCATGTCCGCGGCGCGGCGGTACAGGCGCCGGGCGTCGTCGAACGCGACGCCGAACTTGCTGTGCTTGAGCCCGGTCGCGATGTACGGATGCGTCCTGGGATCGACGTCGGGATTCACGCGGAAGCTGATCGGCGCACGCCTTCCCGCGGCGCCCGCCACGGCGTCGAGGCGCTCGAGCTCCGCTTCGGACTCGACGTTGAAGCACAGGATGCCCGCGTCGAGCGCTGCGCGCATCTCGCCTTCCGTCTTGCCCACGCCCGAGAACACGATCCTGGCGGGATCGCCGCCCGCCGCGAGCACGCGGGCGAGCTCGCCGCCCGACACGATGTCGAAGCCGCTGCCGAGGCGTGCGAAGAGCGCGAGGATCGCGAGGTTGGAGTTGGCCTTGAGCGCGTAGCAGACGAGATGATCCACCCCCGCGAACGCCCCGTCGTACTCGCGATAGGCATTCTCGAGCGAGGCGCGCGAGTAGACGTAGCACGGCGTGCCGAACTGCGCGGCGATGGCCGACAGCGGGACGTTCTCGGCGTGAAGCTCGCCATCCTTGTAGGCGAATGCGGTCACCGGACTACTCCTTCCCTTCGATGTTCAGGGCTTCTTCTCGGCCGGGACCGTGTTGGCCGGCGGGGGCGGTGACGACGGGCCTGGTTCCACCGGCGGCTGCGTGGCCGCGGGCGCAACGGGCGTCGCCTGCGGCTTGGGCGGGAGGTAGAGCGGGCCCTTGATGCCGCATGCGCTGCATGCGAGCGCGAGTACGAGTGCGGCGGCGAAGTGACGTACCATCATGGAAAAATCCTAACACTTCCAATGCGCGTGAGTACCGAGACCGAATTTATCGCCACCGCCGATGCGCTCCTGACCGCCATCGGCGACGCGCTCGACGATGCGGTCGACGACGGCGGCGCCGACCTCGACTGGAGCCTCGTCGACGGCATCCTCACCGTCGACTGCGGCGCGCGAGGCAAGATCATCGTCAATCGCCACGTGCCCAATCGCGAGATCTGGGTCGCCGCCCGCTCCGGCGGATTCCACTTCCGTGCCGACGGCGATCGCTGGGTGGACACGCGCTCGGGCGAGACCCTCGATGCCGCGCTCGCACGGGTCCTGCGCGAGCAGGCCGGCGTCGCGCTGGGTCCCTAGGCGGCCAGGAGCGCGGTCCAGTCCTCGAGCGCGCGCCGCAGCGCGGCGTGCCCCGGCATCAGCTCTTCCACGACGGTCCAGAACCGCGGCGAGTGATTGAGCTCGACCAGGTGCGCGACCTCGTGCGCGACGACGTATTCGGCAAGCGCGGGCGGCAGCTGCACGAGGCGCCAGTTGAGTCGGATCTCGCCGCGCGCGTTGCAGCTCCCCCACTCGCTGCGGGCATTCGACAATCGCAATCCGGGCGTGGCGCGCGCGAGCTTCGCCGCGTAGACGGCGACGCGCGGCGCGACCAGCGCCCAGGCCTCGTCGCGCAGCCACTGGCCCACGAACTCGGCGACCTCGCCTTCGTCCTGCGCGCGCGGGTGCAGGACGGTGAGGTGGAAGAGGTCGGGGGCGACGTGCGTGCGGCGCGCGGGAAAGACTTCGAGAGCCAACTCGCGTCCGCGGTAGAGGATGGGCGCGCCGGACTTCCACACGCGGGGCATCACCTCGCGCCGCCGCGCCCGCCACTCGGCCAGCGCCCGGACGATCCATTGCGCGCGCTCCTGCAGCGCTTCCTCGATCTCCGACATGGTCACCCAGCGCGGCGCGCGCACGGTGAGCCCCGTTAGGTCCACTTCCATCCCGATCGTGCGCCGGCGCGCGCGAATGAGGCGGTACTCGACGGCCTGGCCCGCGAGGGTGATCGTCCTCGGATGACCGTCGCGACGCTTTTTCGGATCCGCCGCGCCGTCGAGCTTGAGGAAGGCGCGGGTCATGGCGGCACGCCGAGGCGCGCAACCTCGTCCTCGATCCATCGCTCGACTTCCTGCGTGAGCTTTCCCGGGTCCTTGCCCGTCGCAGAGATGGGCGGGCCGACGGTCATGCTGATGAGCCCCGGACGCTTGCCGAACAGGCCCTTGGGCCAGACGTAGCCCGCGTTGTGCGCGACCGGGATCACCGGCGCGTCCATCGCGATCGCGAGGCGCGCGCCGCCGGTCTTGTACTTGGCGCGCTTGCCCGCGCGGATGCGCGTGCCCTCGGGATAGACCACGATCCAGAAGCCCTGCAGGAAGCGCTCGCGCCCCTGCGTGACGATCTGGTCCATCGCGTCGGTGCCTGTCCTGCGGTCGATGGTGATCGGCGAGGCGAGCCTGAAGCCCCATCCGAAGAACGGAATCGACAGGAGCTCCTTCTTGGCCACGAACGCGAGCGGCGGGAAGTAGAGGTTGAGCGCGAGCGTCTCCCACGTCGAGCTGTGCTTCGACATCACGATGTGGGGATGCGCGAGCGTGTCGCGCGGGATGTTCTCGAGCCCGGTCACGGTCCAGCGGATGCCGCAGATGGCGCGCACCGCCAGGAGGTTCACGTAGCACCAGTTGGCCGCGATCTTGTACATCGGCACGCGGGGGATCCAGAAGAGCGCGACCATGACCACCGCGTAGAGCGGCGTGACGGCCAACTGGAAGAGCAGGAAGAGGATGGAGCGAACGGCTGCGAGCATGCCGTTCACTGGCCCGACCCGGTGGATCGCGCGCGCGGCGTCATC